>CAYZLU010000167.1:0-5513 GCA_964479285.1 uncultured Planctomycetales bacterium
CTGTGATGAGCGGTTATGAGCTTTGCAAAGCAATTAAACTTGACCAGGATACCAAATCAATTCCTATTGTTGTGATGACTGAAAAACATCGCATGGAAGACTCATTTATGTTTTTAGGCGTTAAGGATTTCTTGAGCAAGCCTGTCAGTATGGATGAACTGGAACGCGTCGTTAGAAATAAGCTCAATTTTACCCAGATGATGCATTTGCAAAGGTCTAAAATACTTGTCTATGGAAGGCCAGAAATATTGTCCTGCTGCCAGCAATTGATTAAAAATGACACGCATTGGACTGGCCATTTTTCTAATAATAATGATTCACTTTTGGAGAATGCCATTAAATACGCTCCTGATGTCATTTTTATGGACCTTTTGGCGCCTGGAGTCCCTGTGGATGAAATGATCAAAAAATTGAAATTGATACCTGAATTGAAAAATACCGTTATTTTGACCTACTATACAACAGCTTCCGTCAGCCGGGACTCAATCACCATTCAAGCTCATGCGATTGAAGCTCAATATATGAAAATCCTGGCCCAGGAAGCAGGGGCGAGAGAATATTTGGGGCCTTTTAATCCTGTGACATTTATGAATCTTATTAACATTTACCGTAAAGATTTTGAAGTTTAATTTATTATTAAGAATTTGATTGTCCTCGAAAGTTTTGCTAAAATTCCCTATTGATTGATCGGCTTTCCTAAAATTACATTACATAAGCGTGTACTCGGATAAACTTTCTGTGATTGGATAATTCATTTATGTTTATTGTAGGTTTAAGCCACAAAATTGCGCCCATTGAAATCCGTGAGAGATTTTACCTAAACCCCCTTCAACAGGACCTGCTGTTAAGTGAGCTTAAAAACCATCCGTTGATTGCAGAGGCTTTTGTGCTGTCGACCTGTAATCGAATCGAAGTTTATTTAAAACGGGTAGACCGTTCTGTTGATCATTCTTTTGTCATCTCTTTGATTGCAAAGATAAAAAAGATCAATTTTGATTTCGACGTTAATTCTTACATTTATGCTTACGAAGATACGCAAGCTTTAAACCACCTTTTAAGGGTCACTTGTGGTTTAGATTCTCTCGTTCTAGGGGAGAAGCAGATTTTAGGCCAGGTCAAGCACGCGGTGGACCGCGCCCGTGATTCCGGTACTTTGTCGCGCTATTTTAATATCTTAACAAATTTGGCCATCCGTACGGCCAAGAAAGCCCAGAATGAAACGGCCATATGCCATGGTGGTTCTTCGATCAGTTGGGCGGCAATCGAAATGGCTGAGAAAACTGCAGGTAATTTGCTGGATAAAACCGTGCTTGTGATCGGTGCCGGTAAAATGGGGGAAATTGCTCTTAATCACTTATGTGATCGGGGCATTAAAAAAGTCTTTTTGATGAACCGCACCGGAGAAAAAGCTGAACTTTTGGCGACTCGATACAATAGTGTGGCAGCGTCTTTTTGGAACATCAAAGAGATCTTGAGTGAGGTGGACATTTGCTTTTGCGCCGTGGGAGCTCCACATTATATTCTGGATAAAGAAAAGATAGCAGGTATCATGCAAAAGCGTCAAGGGCGGGAACTCATCTTGATTGATATTTCAATGCCGCGTAACATTGATCCTGAAGTAAAGTCTTTAACAGGGGTCCATTTGAGCTCCATTGATGATTTGCATGAAGTGGTTGATAATAGCATGAAGAAGCGCGAAAGTGCCCTTCAGGAAGTTGAAATTATTATCAGCCAAAAAATATTGGAATTTAATGATAAAATCTCAAGATTGCAACACAATTCCGGTTCGGATTTTTTTGAACAAGTAAAAAGTTAAAAGCCATGGTTACTAATATTGTTTTGATCGTTTACGGCCTTTTCCTTATAACGGGAGGCCTTCTTGGTTTTAAAAAGGGGAGTAAGGTTTCTCTTATAATGGGTTTAGGCAGCGGCATTTTAGTTTTTTTGGGACTTTGGATCATGGCTTTTAATCCCAAGGCAGCGTGGATATTTTTGACCTGCCTGAATGTTCTATTGTCCTTGGCCTTTATATCAAGATTGATTAAGACCCGCGCTTTTATGCCTTCCGGCATGCTTTTACTGACGACACTGCTTGTTTTATTTTATTGTTCGATCCAACTTAGGCATTATTGAAAAATATTTGCGATATCAAAGGAATATGGTTTTTTGCCTGAAAAATTACCCCCACAACCTCCTAATTATTCCTTATTGTCTAAAGCTTGGAACATAGGTATTGCCATTGTATTATTGACGCTATTAGGACATTGGCTTGACCAAAAATTTCACACTTCATGCATTTTTACTTTAGCGGGCGCGGTATTGGGCATCCTTTATTCTTTATATGAGGCCTGGGCAGCGTTAAGTGGAAAATGAACGGTCTTGAATCAAGAGGATGGTGTGAAATAATTCTTACTGAATTGCTTGCGCCACATGAAGTTATCATCTATTATCAATAGACCATATGAATTCAAACTTTAATTTAGATGAATACATTATGCATCACGTGCTGAATTCGCACGAATGGTTGCTGCCATTTGCAGCACCTGTCCCTCTGCCGGGTTTTTTAACCACTCATGCCTTGATGGTGTTGATCGCATGCGCCACTATCCTTATGCTTTTTTTGGTTTTTTACAAAAAGAATGAAAGGGTCCCGACCGGTATAACTAATTGTTTGGAAGCATTGGTTGTCTTCATCCGTGATGACATAGCCATCCCTAACTTGGGGGAGAAGGATGGCCTTCAATTTACGCCGATGCTGTGCACTATTTTTTTCTTTATTCTGACCCTGAATATTATGGGGATTATACCTCTCTTTTCAACGGCGACTTCCAATATTAATGTCACTTTTTCCTTGGCATTTTTGATTTTTGTCCTGCTTGTTTTTGGCACCCTATTACGTAATGGACCCAAAGGGATTTGGCATGCATTGATCCCCTCATCACTCCCGAAGTGGCTTATTCCGTTTTTTTTAATCATTGAGATCGCCAGTATCTGTGTCCGCAGCGTCGCTTTAATGATACGGCTTTTTGCGAACATGATCGCGGGACACATGGTCATCCTGTCTTTTTTGGGCCTGGTGATTATCCTGGGGTGGATAGCTTTGCCGGCAGTATTGCTGGCCGTGTTCATTTATTGCCTGGAAGTTTTTATAGCCCTTTTGCAGGCTTATATTTTTATTTTATTGTCCGCGGTTTTTATCGGACAAATGTATCATCCAGATCATTGATTATTTAGATTGTCATTCCCGAACGCTTCTGTCGGGAATCCAGACACATGTGAACTGGATCCCCGACTAAAACATTCGGGGATGACAAATATAAAGAAGCATTAAACGCTAATACCTAAGGAAAGGAAATTGTATGCCACCAGAAATATCTCAACATTTAGGACAGGTTTCCGCGGGGGCTGGTATCGGCCTATCGGTCGTGGGAATGGGCTTGGGCGTAGGTTTGATCTTTGCCTCGGCCATTCAATCGGTTGCCCGCCAACCAGAAATGGCCAAACAATTGACAACGCTCATGTATATCGGTATGGCCCTTGTTGAAGGCATGGCGCTTTTGGGGGTAGTCTTTTGTTATCTGGCGCTCAAAGGTTAATTATAACGAGGTTTATATATGACATCACCTGAATCCCAACACCCGGGAATTTTGAGTCCTGATACAACGCTTATCATCCTGACATGGATTTCGTTTTTTTCCTTGCTTGTCATCCTTCATAAATTTGCCTGGAAGCCGATTTTGGAAGGTTTAAAGCAAAGGGAGGATTATATCCGTAAGTCCCTGGAAGACGCCGATAAAATTAAGGCTGAATTAGCTGCGGTTGAAGCTTCCAAAGGAAAAATCCTTGATGAAGCCAAGGAGAGGGCCAATGTCATTATTGAACAGTCCCGTAAGGTAGGTAATGAACTGGCAAGCCAGATCGAGCAGCGGGCCAAAAAGAACGCCGAAGAGATCATCAGCAGCGCCCATCAGGAAATTGAAGGAGAACGTGAACGTGTGCGTAACGCGCTGAAGAGGGAAAGCGCTCAAACAGCCGTCTCATTGGCTGAAAAAATCCTCAAAGAAAATCTCGATCCGGAAAAGAACAGGAATTTGATCAACCAGGCCATCAATGACGTGTAGGATTTATGAGCCAAACTGCTGACCGTTATTCAAAAGCGCTTTTTGAACTTGCCCAAGAACAGAATAGCCTTGAGGCTGTCCAGAATGCATTGACTGATATCAGAAAACTCATTATCAATTTAAAGGATTTCCGCCAGTTTTTAAGCAATCCGTTACTTTCTTACGAAGAGCGTTGCGCCATTTTGAAAGTTTTGTTTGAAGGAAAAATCCCTGAGCTTACCAACAAGTTTCTTTTATTTATCACCTATAAAAGCCGTTTGGATATCCTAAAGGACATCATTGAATCTTTTGACAACATGTATTTGGCCAGCACACGCCAAATTCGGGCCTATGTCAGGACAGCATTGCCCGTTAAAGATGAAGACAAGTCTTTTATCAATCAGCATTTGCAAGATAAATTCCATCAACAGATAATCACCCAATGGATCATAGATCCTTCCCTGGTCGGAGGTTTCCGTATTTTTGCCCAGGGTAGAATTTATGATTATAGTTTTAAGAATCAATTGAATCATTTTTTACAACAGGCAACACTACCGGTCTAAAAAGGCCGATTTTCTGTTTATTCTTTCAATGATCTAAGGAAGGAACATTATGCCCCAACAATTAAATCCAGATGAAATATCTTCCATCCTCAAACAGCAATTATCTAATTTTACAAGTAAGGTGGAGACCTCTGAGGTTGGTACCGTTCTCAATGTTGGCGATGGCATCGCACGGGTTTTTGGCCTGGCCAATGTCATGGCTGGTGAATTGGTGGAATTTTCTGACGGGATTAAAGGCATTGCTTTAAATTTGGAAGAAAGTAATGTGGGGGTGGCCATATTCGGCAAAGATTCCCATATTATGGAAGGTGATGAAGTCAAGCGCACCGGAAAAATTGCTTCTGTTCCAGCGGGTGAGGGGCTTTTAGGCCGTATTGTGGATGCTTTAGGCGCTCCTGCTGATGGTAAACCCGGCTTTACGGCAAGTTCCATGCAACCCATTGAACTTAAGGCCCCAGGTATCATTGACCGTAAAAACGTGCACGAACCCCTGCAAACAGGGATCAAGGTCATTGACGCGCTGACGCCCATCGGCCGCGGCCAGCGTGAATTGATCATTGGAGATCGTAAAACCGGTAAGACGACCCTGGCCATTGATACCATCATCAATCAAAAGGGTAAAGGCGTATTTTGTTTTTACGTGGCCATTGGTCAGAAAAGATCAACAGTAGTCCAGGTCTATGAAACACTTCGTAAATTCGGCGCCATGGAGTATACAACGATTGTGGCTGCTACCGCATCTGATCCAGCACCCATGCAATTTTTAGCGCCCTATGCAGGGACTGCCATGGCTGAATATTACCGTGACAATGGTAAGCATGCGCTTATCATTTATGATGATCTGACCAAA
>CAYZLU010000168.1:0-5503 GCA_964479285.1 uncultured Planctomycetales bacterium
CTCACGGCCCCAATCATAGGAAAACCCCATTTTCTTTAATTCATCATGCATCTGGGTGATGCAGCGGTAGGTCCATTGGGCGGGATCGGTTTTGTTTTTAATGGCAGCGTTTTCCGCCGGCTGGCCAAAAGCATCATAGCCAATGGGATGTAAAACGTTGAACCCCTGCATCATCTTATAACGGGCAATCACATCCGCGATGGTGTAGTTGCGTACATGACCCATGTGGATTTTTCCTGAAGGGTAGGGAAACATTTCCAGGACATAATATTTTGGCCTCGAAGGGTCTGTTTTGACACGAAAAGTGTCATGCTTTTGCCAGAATTTCTGCCATCGGCTTTCAATATTTCTTATATCGTTGGTGGTATATGGCATAGATTGTAAATAGCAAAGGGGATCAGTTTTTGGCCAATCCCCCTATTTTGCCCTATTTTACCTATTTTATTATTTGTGCGCCAATTCTTTGGCTGAACCGGTTGTTTCCTGATAATAATTGGATCCACGCTCAACAAACTGCGCGTCCACTTTTTTTGGTGCAAAATAACGCCGGCAAAACTCTTCCGCTTTCTTGCGGTCAAATGTGCGGCAGCAATAAATATCGACAGTGATAAAATCTTTGGGGGTCAACGTATGGATGACGATGGAACTCTCAATCAAAGGCACCCATCCGGAAAGGCCTGCCTTGTCTGGGAAACGTGTCGCATCAGACCTAAAGATAGACGGCGGGGCTTGTTTTTCCATACCCAAAAATCCCACGATCTCATCGAGAAAATTGTAGCACAGGGTCAAATCGTCACATACACCAGGCTTGCATTCATAAAGATCAAGCAGAAGCTCATAGCCGAATACCGCGGGTTTGCTCATTTTTTGGGCCGTCCTTTTTTACGCTTTTATTATAGAAACGCTGTATTATACAAAAAATACCCACAAATTAAAGATATTTTTTTGCAACTAAAATTTAATCATACTAAAAATTTTTTATGACAAAATTAAACACACAGGATCGCCTCAGGGGAATGACAGCAGCAGGTAATTGAATTTTAGCCCAATTACATATATACTTTAAATAGGGGAAAATATAAAAAAGCACAAATTAAAGAAGCGTGAGAAGCACCGCCTAACTGCCATAAAACATGAAACTGGGGACAACTATATGAAGTTAAAAACGTCAAATCACATAGTTTTATTGTACATAACAATTGCCTTTATCTTTCCATTGTCAGGTATTTCAATAGCACAAAATATCGGGTATAGTTCTTTCAATATGTATTATGTCGGTCCAAACGGTAATGATTCAAACCCTGGAACATCAGCCGCACCTTTTCAAACTATTCAGCATGCAGCCAATATCGTGAATCCGGGAGATATAGTTATAGTAAAAGACGGAGTCTACACAACGCCAAGTACTGTTGAAGTCGTCCTACTCAAGCGCAGCGGGACTTCATCAGCCTGGATCACCTTCAAAGCAGAAAATAAATGGTGAGCAAAGATTACTGGCAGCAATTCTAACGTGGTTTCAATGGGTTTCTTCATTACATCAAATGTGTCCTATGTCAAAATTCAAGATTTTGACATATTTGGATTCACTGCTACTGGAAACACAAACAATACAGGCATATCTATAGTGAATTCTGCATCGGTCTCAACGGCTCCGATGGCTCCCAGCAATATAGAGTTAAGTGGAAATAATATTCATGACATCGGAAGGATGTGCAGTGATTCTCCATATGGGTTTGCTGGAATTTTTGTTGGTGTGAATTCGAGTTCCATCCACATTAACAAGAATATGATTCACGATATTGGCCGTTTTTCGGCAGGTGAAAACGGATGTAACCCCCAGACCCATGCTTATGAGAATAATGACCATGGGATTTACGTGGACGGAGTCAGTGGCATCACAATCACTGATAATGTTATTTATAATACAAATCACGGATGGGGTATCCAATTCTGGGGTAATTATCAAGCGACGACCAATGCACTGGTCGCTAACAATACGTTTGCATTTCCGAATCCATACCGGAACGGACAAATCTTATTGGCAGCTCCAGGAGTGATAAATTCAACGATAGAAAACAATATATTTTATTCACCAACCACCGCAGGAGTGCTAGTAAACGCCTCTCTATCGAGCCCTGCCATAGTAAATAATACCCCCACGGGCACTGCCATTACTCCGGTATTTTTAAATGTAATTGTGAACAATAATATGGTGTATGGTGGGGGCATCATTAGCACCCTAAGCGCACCGGGGGTTACTTTAATCCCATCGGAGGTTAGTATTACAAATAATCTAGAGAATACAGACCCTGACTTTGTTAATGCAAACCGATACGATTTCCATCTGCAAAGTTCTAGTCCAGCCATTAATGCAGGCATAACATTACCTAAAATGGCCAACGATTTTGATGGCAATTCGCGCCCAACTACGACAAGATATACTATCGGTGCTTACGAATACGTCAGCGGTTCAGGTTTTTCTATGCGAACGGCCCATCAGGTCAAATAACAAATACTGCTTCCTCACACACTACTGGACCAACTTCGGTTTATAATCTATGGGCAACGGTCATTGGAGTTTTGACTAGAATTTGCTTTTTAAAAATAAATAAATTACAATGAAGGCTCTATCATGACACTGAGAGAGGCGCCTTATGAACATCATCATTAACGGAACGTCTCAACAATTGACTTCCGTAAAGAATCTGTCTGAGATCGTCAGCACATTCTGCAAACAACCTAAACACGTGATCACCGAGCTCAATGGCACTATTGTCCCCTCCGGTCAATGGGCACAAACGCTCCTTAAAGAAGGCGATGCCCTGGAACTGGTCACCTTCGTCGGCGGCGGTTAATATGACGGATTCCCCTTTGGTTATTGCCGGTAAATCTTTT
Source organism: uncultured Planctomycetales bacterium (assembly GCA_964479285.1). Lineage (GTDB taxonomy): Bacteria > Omnitrophota > Gorgyraeia > Zapsychrales > Fredricksoniimonadaceae > JABDGZ01. The sequence goes on from CAYZLU010000168.1 coordinate 2,896, forward strand.
ACCAGCAGGTTCCTCTTAGGAACAGGAAAATTCAAGAATAAAAAAGACCTGGCTGAAAGCATTGCGTCCTCTGCCAGCCAGATCGTCACGGTGGCCCTGCGCCGCATTGACCTGGAACGGCATGAAGAAAATATCCTTGGGTTTATTCCCCCTCACGTAACACTATTGACGAATACCTCCGGCGCCCGCAACGCCCAGGAGGCTGTGCGCATTGCCCGTCTGGCCAAAGCTTCAGGCTGCGGCAATTGGGTCAAGATCGAAGTGATCAATGACAGTAAATATTTACTGCCGGACAACCATGAAACTGTTAAAGCTACCGAGATCCTGAGCGCCGAAGGTTTTGTCGTATTGCCTTACATTTCACCTGACCTGTATACTGCCCGCGCATTGGTCAAAGCAGGTGCCTCCACTGTCATGCCTTTGGGTTCTTTTATCGGAAGTAACCAGGGATTAAAAACAAAGGGACTGCTCCAGGTCCTGATCAATGAAATCGACCTGCCTATCATCGTGGATGCCGGTATCGGCACCCCTTCACAAGCGGCTGAAGCCATGGAGATGGGCGCGGACGCGGTATTGGTAAATACAGCGGTCGCCACGGCCCAAAATCCGGCTGCCCTGGCCCGTGCCTTTGCCCTTGCTGTCGAAGCCGGGCGCCTGGCGTATTTAAACGGCTCGGGGCCAGAACACTCAGTGGCCACGGCCTCCTCACCTTTGACTGGATTTCTGTATGATGACATCCCAGCAAATTAAAAACATCCTCAACGACAGGCGTCCTGAATCCGTCGAAGAGCTTGCACATCAAGCGGCACAAACGACAAGGCAATATTTCGGGCGGACCATCAGCCTCTACGGGCCTTTGTATTTGTCTAATTTCTGCTCAAGCCATTGCACCTATTGCGGTTTTCACAGCCAACATAAAATACAACGCATGAAACTGTCCTCCGCAGAGTACATCAAGGAAATGCGTTTCATCCACGCGCAAGGTATACGCAATATTTTGATGCTGACCGGCGAATCCTATAAACATACCCCCGTGTCCTATTTAAAAGAAGCTGCCGTTATAGCCTCAGAATATTTTCAAGGCATCGCCATGGAAGTGCATCCCATGGAAACTTCAGAATATAAAGAATTGTTTTCCGCTGGGGTGGACGGCATTGCTGTTTATCAGGAAACCTATGACCGCAACCGTTATGCCCAAGTGCACTTATCAGGGTACAAAAAGAATTACGACTTTCGGTATGCCACACCATATCGGGCAGCTGAGGCAGGCATGCGCCAGATATCCTTGGGGATCCTGTTGGGACTAAGTGAAACTTCGGAAGATCTTTTTTCCCTTTATCAGCATTTAAGGGAATTAGAAATGTCTTTCCCAGGTGTTGAATACAGCGTGTCTTTTCCGAGGCTCCGTACCGTCAAGACAGAAACATTGGCAAACGGTGATGTTGATGACATTCAATTTGTCAAAATCATTGCTTTAACACGCCTGCTGTTCCCCAGGGTAGGCATCAATCTTTCCACACGGGAAGGGCCCCAATTGCGCGACCATCTTCTGGAGATAGGAATTACCCGCATGTCTGCCGGGTCCAACACTTCGGTCGGCGGTTATACCCTGCTCGAAGAAAAGGCGCAGGAACCGCAATTTGATATCAAGGATGAAAGGTCCGTCCATGAAATCGTCAAATTGTTAAAAATGAAAAATTTTGATCCGGTATTCACTGACTGGCGGCACATCGAGAACAACTATTGAATATCCAAAAGAAACTGGATATCTTCCCATCCCAATTTCTTGGCGATCCCTTCTTCCGCAACGACAAGCGAGTCGATCATGTTTTTCTTGCGTTTCTGCAACTCAAGGATTTTTTCTTCAATGGTCCCCTTGCAGATAAATTTATAAGCCATGACGGATTTTAGCTGCCCAATACGATGGGCACGGTCAATGGCCTGGTCCTCTACCGCCGGATTCCACCATGGTTCAAATAAGATGACTGTGTCCGCACTGGTCAGGTTCAACCCAACCCCCCCCACTTTTAAGCTCAATAAAAAAACCTTCACTTCATCTGAAGAATTAAAACGCTCGACCGTTTCAAGGCGGTCTTTCGTCGAACCATCCATATATTCAAAAACAATGTTCTCTTTCTTTAAATATTCGGCGATGATCCCCAGCATGCCCACAAACTGGCTGAATATCAAGACCTTGTGCCCTCCGCTAATGACTTCCTGAAGCATTTCCTTTAATAGATTCAATTTCGCGGAAATGGACAAACGGTGCCCCAATTTAACATTGGCCAATTCCGGGTGGCAGCAAATCTGCCTCAAACGCAATATAATGGTCAATATCTTCATGCGGCTTTTGTTAAAACCTTTGGTTTGAAAGGCGTTCACCACTTCTTTACGGGCAAGGACCAACATTTGCTCATAACATTTATATTGGGTCGGTTCCAGTTCACAAAAACTCACCTGCTCTATCCTCTCAGGCAATTCTTTAATGACTTCCTTTTTCAGGCGCCTAAGCATAAACGGTTTAATTTTTCGCCCCAGGGTTTCCAGTACTTCCTTATCTTGGTCCCTGAGGATTGGAAGTTCGTACCGGTTTCTAAAGCGTTCATAC
>CAYZLU010000169.1:0-5494 GCA_964479285.1 uncultured Planctomycetales bacterium
AAAATCCGTTTAACAAAGCTCCAGTCCCTATTTCTTGTTTATTTAGGCTCCATTGTCTTGTGGGCTGTGTGCGATTATTTTAGGTTTCAAGGCCAGGCCCTGGCTTTAAGAAATGCCGTGCTGTTTTTTTATCCCGTCTTCGCTTTTTTTGGGTACTGTTTTTATAGGCCGTATTTTTTTTCCAAAAAAATCGTCCAAGTTTTTCTGGCGGTCCTTTTGTTTTTGTCCAGTTTTGCCACAGAAGAAGGTTTTTTCCCTTTTATTTATTTTATCTTATTTTTTGTGGTTTTATACCCATTGTCGGGTAAAAAATGGAGGCCTGTGTCGATAGCTGCTGCATTGGTGTTGTGGCCGTACAGTCTTTTTTTATCCGGGGCGAGGACGTGTTTCGTGTCCAGTGTCGTGACAGTATTGTTCCTGATTTATTTATTTGCGAAATATTTTTTAAACTTCAAGGCGGGTTGGAGGATGCTGGCCGGGCTTACAGCCGGAGCAATTTTTCTAGGGGTGGCTTTTCATTTTTCAGACAAAGGCGGCCTTAGAACATTAATTACGCCCATGAAGGTCATGCAAGGTTATAATAAAGTAAAAGTTATGATCCAACAAAAGGGACCCGCATTTCATTCCCAAAATTTGGTCACCCATCTTTATAATGAAGAAGACAATAGATTGGCATTCACCAACATTGTTTCTGAATCTAAGAATGATCTATCAAGGAATTCTGCACAAAAATTACAGCAGGGGCCTCAACAGAACAGGGGATTTATCCAGACTACGCAGGACCCAGGGGCCCCGCAAGACAAGGGATTTGATCGAGCACCGCGGAGTCCAGAGTTGCCGGCCGTACAAAACCAGGAAGATTCCCAACGCGATGTAGTGATAGCATATAACAATATTACTTTCCGGTTGTTGATTTGGAAAGATATGATGCAGGAATTATGGGAGAACAAAAGCATTTTTGGTGTTGGCCTGGCCAGGCCACAACGATGTAGAAGCGTTGAAATACTGGATTGGGCGTCCAGTGAATGGAACAGGGACGGTTGGATCACACCGCACAATTCTTTTCTGCATTTGATCTATAGGGCAGGGGTAATAGGAGTTGCTATTATTATTGTGGTTTTCATGATTTTAGGCGGGCTCATCAGGGATTTTATTGCCAGGCGGTCTGTGGCAGGTATTTTGCTGTCGGGGACTATTATCTACGGGTTGATTGCGGCCAATTTTTTGTTGATCCTTGAATTGCCCTATTATGCCATTCCTTTTTGGAGCTTATTCGGAGTGACCTTGGCCTACAGGCGAGGACTGTTGGAAAGTAAAATATGAGTACCAAAAAGACAAAATATTTTGTCACCGGCGGAGCCGGGTTTATCGGAAGTAATTTTGTAAGGCATCTTTATGCGACACAAAAAGATGCCGACGTGTGTGTCCTTGATAAATTAACTTACTCGGGAAATCTGGAAAATTTAAAAGATTTTGAAAGCAGGTCAGGTTTCGAATTTATTAAAGGCGATATCTGTGATGAAAAGACAGTGCAATCAGCGATGCAAGGGGTGGATGTGGTCATCAATTTTGCCGCTGAGGTCGCGGTCGACCGCTCCATTGATGACCCGCAGTCTTTTATAAAAACAGATATTTTTGGTGTTTACACGCTCCTTGAAGAAGCACGCAAGCAGCCAGGCCTTAAACGATTTATTCAGATATCGACCGATGAAGTCTACGGCCAAATCCTGGATGGAAGTTTCAAGGAAACATCTGAATTAAGGCCCCGCAACCCTTACGCGGCCTCAAAACTGGGGGGAGAACGTTTGGCCTATAGTTTCTTTGAGACTTATCAATTGCCGGTCGTGATCACCAGGGCGTCTAATAATTATGGGCCATATGCCTATCCTGAAAAAGTCATCCCTTTATTTATCACGAACCTGGTGGATGGAACCCAGGTCCCTGTTTTTGGAGAAGGCCGTCAGGTGCGTGATTGGTTGTACGTTGAAGACCATTGCCGTGCCATTGAGCTACTGGTTGAACGTGGCGTTAACGGAGAGGTCTATAATGTGGGTGCTGGGCAGGAATATGAAAATATCGAAATGACCCGTAAACTTTTGGGCCTTATGGGTAAAGACGAACGTTCCATCAAATTTGTCCAGGACCGCCCTGGCCATGACATGCGCTACAGCCTGGATTCTTCAAAATTACAAAAATTAGGGTGGCTTCCCCAGGTCGGTCTTGAGGATGGTTTAAAAATGACGGTGGATTGGTATTTGGGCCATGAAGATTGGTGGAGGCCCCTTAAGAACAATTTGGACCCCCGGTATAATAAAGGGTTTTGGGGAGAAAGTAATAAAAACTCTAAATCCTAAACTCTAAACAATGACCAAAATTCCAAATTCTAATTTTTAGAACTTTTTTTATTTTGATCATTTGAATTTATTAGAGTTTAGAATTTAGGGTTTAGAGTTTTAATTTTTAAGGGGTATTTATGCGTGGAATATTACTAGCGGGCGGTACAGGTTCCCGCCTTCTGCCGTTGACCAAGGTCACCAATAAGCATCTTTTGCCGGTCTATAAAAAACCGATGATCTATTACCCGCTTGAGACGTTGATCAAGGCAGGGATAAAAGAAATCCTTATCGTCACCGGTGGTGAGCATATCGGGGATTTTTTTCGTCTTTTAGGTTCCGGTAAAGAATGGGGAGCACACTTTAGTTATGAGATCCAGGAAGGTAATGGAGGCACTGGGGCCGCTTTGCTCTTGGCCGAAGATTTTGCCAGGGCCGAAGAGTTTATGGTGATTTTGGGCGATAATGTGGTCAGCGAAGATGTTTCTTGCTTTGTGGAAGACTTTAAGAAAGAAAAAGAAAAGTTCAAGGCCAAGATCCTGATTGCCAAGGTGGCTGATCCTCAAAATTATGGGGTGGTGAGCTTCAGGGCCAAGAAAATTGCCAGTATTGTCGAGAAACCTAAAACACCAAAGTCTTTTTATGTTAACACCGGCCTTTGGATGTTTTTGCCGGATGTTTTCGGTCATTTGAAGCAATTGAAAAAAAGCCCTCGCGGCGAATATGAAATTACGGATGTGCTGGCGTGGTACGCATCCCAAGGTCTGCTGACGTATTCTATCTTGAGATCCGCCTGGACTGACGCGGGTTCCTTCGATTCTTTATATAAGGCCACCGTGTTGATGAAACAGCTGGAAATGAAAACCAGTACAAAATGAACATTCTAGTCACAGGTGCAGGCGGTTTTATCGGGCGAAAATTATCTTCGCGCCTGATGGGGCGCGGGCACCACGTTTTTGGACTTTCCCTCACGCATCCCCGGGACGACTGCCATGGATTTAAGGATTATTACCAACAAGACCTGACCAAGCCATTTTCATTAAAGCCTCATTTTGATTTCGTTTTTCATCTGGCTGCTTATAATATAACCAATGTCGGTATCAAGCAGGATGGGCTTTATACGGCTGCCAACGTTGAGGGCACCAAGAATTTATTGCAGGCCGTGCAGGCAAGAAAATGGGTCTATTTATCAACGACAAAAGTTTATAAGAACGAAGGCCTGCCCATTTTCGAGAATTCTGTGTTGTCCCCGCAGGGCGTTTACGAACAAAGTAAACTCAAGGCGGAAGAGTTATGCCGGAGTTCTTTGCCAGAGGGACAGCTGGTCATTTTAAGGTCGGTCAATGTGATGGGCCCGGGGCAGGCGCTTAAAGCGGTGTTACCGGTTTTTTTTCAAAAGGCGAAAGCAAACCAGGCTTTGGACATTATTAATGCCGCGCATACGCCGATGCAGTATGTCTATGTGGAGGATTTGGTCGATGCCTTTGAGGCCCTGGTCCTGCATGAAAACCAAAGCGGGATTTTTAATGTCGCCCATGAAGAAACGACTACTTTAGAAAAATTGGCCAAGGCTGTCATTGCACTGATGCATTCATCATCAGCCTTGAATATGATGAAGGGCACTCCAGAAACTTTATTCTCACCAGTGAATTGTGATAAGGCGTACGGATCATTCGGATGGAAAGCCAAAACAGGCCTTACAAGGATATTAGAGCTTTACAAAGAAGGGTATGCAAAAAACTCCTGAAAAGACCAAGGTCCTGATTTGCGGGATTTTACCGCCCCCTCATTTTGGCCACAGCATGATTTACAAGATGTTGATGTCATCTTCCTTTCCCCGTGCGTATGAAACCAAGTTCCTCAATATGCAGTTTTGGACCTATGGCACGCACCAAAAGGTGACCATTGAGAAAATTTTTAAGATGTTCAAGTATTACCTGGTTTTTTTATGTAATTTGGTTTTTTGGCGGCCTAAATATGTCCTTTATAACAGCAGTTTTTACCGGATGCCTTTTTTAAAAGATTTTTTATTCTGTTCGACGACAATCGTTTTGGGCAGCAGGATTGTATTTCATGACCTGGGGCAGTACGTGAGAGAACTGGATGGGGCCTTGCAGGGGTGGAAGAAATCAGCTTTGCGCTGGATGCTCAGGAACATGGGGGCGAGTGTCATCATGGGCGAGAAAGTGCGCCAGGATTATGAGGGCCTGGCAGACCAAGCCAGGATTTTTGTGGTCCCTGGTTGTGCGGAAGACTCGAAGAAAATGGTGGTTGATTCCCCCAAGATACCAGGGCGCATCAACGTTTTATATTTTTCACATATGAGCCGTTTAAAGGGTGTTTATACAGCTTTCGATGCTGCAGAACTTTTGCTTAAAGAAAGCGGTCGTATCACGATGACCTTTGGCGGTCCTTTGGAGGACCAGGAAGTTAAGGCCCGTCTGGAAGTATTGCAAAAGGATTATCCCCAAAGGGTTCGTTATATGGGTTATGTGGAAGATGCGGTCGAGCGGACAAAGATTTTCAGGCAGGCGGATATTTTTATTTTTCCGACACTCAGGGACGTCTTTGGATTGGTGCTCCTGCACGCGATGGCTGAGGGCCTGCCCATTGTGGCCTCCCGTGAAGGGACGGTCCCAGAAATTGTACCGGATGGCACCAACGCTTTGCTTGTTGAAAAAGGGGATGCCAGGGCATTGTCCCAAAAAGTGCTTCTACTGGCTGACGACCATCAACTCCGGGGGAAAATGGGGACCGCCAACCGGCAGAAATATGAAGAGAGCTATACCGTCGAAAAGTACGGTGAATCGATGATCAAGGCATTCAACCAGATGGAGGCCATATATGGTTGATGGTCCGGACGAATTATCTCGTAATTGGAATTTTTATTTTTTTGGAGTAACGATAGTTTATATTTTATGGCGAGTCATCGTTCATCAATTAAAATAACAACCTCGTGGTCACATTTACCGACATGGTTTTTTATCATCGGTTACCCCCTGTTTTGGCTCGAACTTTATACCCATAGTTCCCCTCATGGAGTGACATCAGCGCTGTCCTGGGTTTTATTGGGAAGCATTGCTTTGTTTTGTGTCAAAAGGCCCAATGGACGTGAAATTGTGCATCTTGGGCCAGGTGTCAATATGTCTAAGGCGATAAAA
>CAYZLU010000170.1:0-5441 GCA_964479285.1 uncultured Planctomycetales bacterium
ATGCCTTAGGAGCATGTGGGGAAACCCGTGGAGGTTCAAGTCCTCTCCCGCCCATAAAGTATATTGTATTAAACACACGGATCTTTGTGCGGCGGTAATTCAGTTGGTAGAATGCCACCTTGCCAAGGTGGATGTCACCGGTTCAAGCCCGGTCCGCCGCTCCAATAATATTTTTGGAGGATGTAATGAAAATCAGCGATTTTTTGCACAAGGAAGCAGTAAGTACTGACTTAAAATCTGAAACAAAGATGGAAGTCATTTCAGAAATGGTGACGATGTTGGTAGAAGGTGGGATCATTGAAAAGAAATATAAAAATAAAATAGTGGATGGTTTGATGGCCAGGGAAGCATTGGGTTCAACAGCCATAGGACAGGGTATCGCGATCCCGCACACTAAATCAGACACGGTTTCTGAATTGATTTCTGCATTGGCTATCAGCAAAAAAGGTGTTAATTTTGATTCTCTCGACGGAGAACCGGCGCATATTTTTTTTCTGTTGATTGCGCCCTCTGACTCCGCCGGTCCGCATTTAAAGGCGCTCGCACGTGTCTCACGCCTCTTGAAAGACAAATTTTTCCGCGACAGCCTCAAAAATACCAAAACAGCCAAAGATGTCATGGATCTGGTTTCACAGGAAGATTCACGCATCGGTTAGCCTCCATCCGCTAGGGTTCGTCGAGCAGGGAAGAGGGAATATTGTCAAAAAATTTTTTTAAATGGCTTTATCCGGGCATAAAAGTCAAACGTTGGGTTTTTGCCTCCTTGTTTGGTATTTTGATTGTCGGGATTGGTGCTGTTTTCGCGGTCTACCCCTATCCTTTTGTCAGTGGTTTCGGGATTGTCATCATCCTCTGCGGCATATTGTTCGTTGTGCTGGGGATGGGGAAAATGATCATTTCACTGATCACCCTTTTTTTGCCCCAGCGTGAAAGGGACATTGTTGACATCCTGTATCAACGCCGTTTTTTGGAACGCGGCCCCAAGGTGGTGGCTATTGGGGGCGGCCAAGGTTTGTCACATTTGCTGCTGGGTCTAAAAGAATATACGGCCAATTTGACGGCCATTGTTACAGTGGCTGACAGCGGCGGGTCTTCAGGGCGTTTGCGCCAGGAGTTTAATATCGTAGCTCCTGGTGATATTCGTAATTGCCTGGTGGCATTGGCTGACGCCCCGGCATTGATGGGGGAACTTTTTCAGTATCGTTTTGCTGAAGGAGACGGTCTTCGCGGGCATAATTTTGGGAATTTGTTTTTGACCGCGATGGTGCAGATCACCAAAGGGGATTTTAAAAAAGCTGTTGAAGAATCGAGTAAGGTCCTGGCCATCCGCGGCAAAGTGATCCCATCCACGGTGCAAAATGTGCATTTAGTGGCTGAATACATGGATGGAAGCAAGACCAAAGGCGAGGCCAAGATTCCACAGGCCAATGCTTCCATCAAACGTTTGTCATTGACACCAGAAGATGTCGTCCCGACTGAGGATGCCTTAACAGCCATAGCCCAGGCGGATATCGTAGTGATGGGGCCCGGCAGTTTGTATACCAGTATTTTGCCTAATTTAATTATTAAAGGTTTTTTTGAGGCTATTGCTTCTTCATCTGCTTATAAAATTTATGTTTGTAATGTGATGACCCAGCAAGGCGAAACAGATAGTTTTTCAGCTTCTGACCATCTGCGCGTGCTGCTGGAACATACCGGGCCCCAACTGGTGGATGCCTGTTTGATTAATAATGCTGTTGTCAGCAACGAAGAAGCGTTGAACCGGTATCGTAATGAAAATGCGTATCCCGTTGCCGCTGATGTTGAACGTATCAAGGCCATGGGGGTCAAAGTCATTGCCGAGGACCTTCTGAGTGTGGCTGATTACGTCAGGCATGACTCAAAAAAGTTGACCCAGGCCTTGATAAAATTGATAGAGACCCAGAGGGTCATTAAAAGATAATAGAGATGGATAAAATTGAAAAAGAAATATGTGTGGCCAACAAAAAAGGGCTGCATGCGCGCCCGGCGGCCTTTTTTGTCAATTTGGTCGAGAAATATGATGTGACGGTGACCCTGGCCAATGGCGAGGAGAAAGTCAATGGCAAGTCTATCATGGGGATTTTGATGTTGGGAGCAGTGGTTGGTACAGTGCTTAAAGTCACTGTTGAAGGTAATGAATCTTTTGCCGCCATGAAAGTGTTTGAAGATTTTTTTAGCAAACAAGAGGAAGATCTGGGTTCATGAATGAAATCGTTTTAAAAGGGATCCCTGCGGCACCAGGCATAGCTTACGGGCCGTCATTTACCCTGGACAAGGGCGAATTTATCGTGCCTAAACGTTCTATTTCTTCATCTGAAGTAGACTCAGAAATCGCCCGTTTCGAAGAGGCCATTAATAATGCCCGTCGAGAAATACATGCCCTAAAGACAAAGATCACGCAAGAATTGGGGGCCGGCCATGCGCAGATCTTTGATGCGCATTTGCTGGTTTTGCAGGACACTGCTTTGCTTGACGGGGTCACATCCAAAATTCGTGAGACCAAATCCTCCGCAGAATATGTCTTTTTTAGAGTCATCAAGAAATTTGTCGAAGCTTTTGCCAAAATGCCTGATGAATATTTGCGTGAACGCGCTTCTGATGTTAACGATATCAGCAAGCGGGTTTTGCGGCATTTGATGGATGAAAGCAAGCTTCATGATCTTGACAGTTTACAGGATGATTTGATCCTGGTTGCCCATGACCTGTCTCCTTCAGACGCTGTCAGTATGTATAACAAGAAAATCAAAGGTTTTTTGACTGATATCGGGGGCAGGACCTCGCATACGGCCATTATTGCCAAGTCCCTGGGCGTTCCCGCGGTGGTTGGTTTAAAGGACGCGACCCTTAGGATCAACAATCAGGACCATGTGATCATCGATGGCCAAAAAGGCCTGGTGATCATCAACCCTTCGGCGGAAACTAAAGAACTGTATGTTAAGGAACAACATAAAATTACCGCATCTTTGGAGAAGCTTGATGATCTAAAAAAATTACCGGCACAAACAGTGGACGGCAAGGTAATTTCTATCCTGGCAAACTTGGAGCTTTCTTCTGAAATACCCGCTGTGCGCAAATACGGTGCTGAGGGAATAGGGCTTTACCGTACTGAATTTTTATATATGAACCGCCTGGATTTACCTTCTGAAGAAGAGCAGTACCAGGCCTACAGCCAGGTGGCCCATGCCATCGCGCCGTTTGCCGTGACTATAAGGACGCTTGACATAGGTGGAGATAAATTTATATCCAGCGTGCAGGTGCCCCGGGACATGTCTCCATTTTTAGGCAGCCGTGCCATCCGTTTCTGTCTTGAACGTCCTGATATTTTTAAGACCCAGTTGAGGGCCATTTTGCGCGCATCAGTCCACGGAAGATTACAGATGATGTATCCGATGATCTCCGGTCTTGGGGAATTGCGCCAGGCAAACGCTATTTTAAACCAGGTCAAGACCTCTTTGCGGGACGAAAAAATCCCTTTTGACGAACAAATGAAGGGTGGTATTATGATCGAAGTCCCATCAGCGGTCATGACAGCCGAGGCCCTGGCCCGTGAGACTGGATTTTTTTCCATCGGTACCAATGATTTGATCCAATATACGCTGGCGGTTGACCGCGTCAATGAAAAGACCGCGCATTTGTATGAACCCGCGCATCCGGCGGTATTGAAGATGATACAAAAAACAATTGACGCCGGGCACAATGAAGGCATACATGTGGCCATCTGTGGGGAGATGGCTTCTGACCCTTTGTTGGCTTTTTTGTTATTGGGCATGGGGATAGATGAGTTTAGCATGTCTGCAGCCAGTATTTTGGCGGTCAAACGGATGATCCGTTCCGTTAAATTGCAAGACGCGCAGCGTACAGCCTATGAAGCCATGCAATTGGTCACAGGACAGGAAGTTGAAGAGTTTATTGCTTCCCAATTGCGTAAATTTTTACCGATTTAATTTTCTCTCCTTTGGTTGGGGAGCTTAGCTGGGGGTGTTTATGAAAGCATTGATTTTAGCCGCTGGTTATGGGACCCGTTTAGCATCTGTGATCAAAGATACGCCCAAGCCGTTGATCCCGGTGGGCCAAAGGCCCTTGGTCGATTATGTCGTTGACAAGCTTCAGGACATTAAATCTTTGACTGAGATCGTGGTGGTCAGTAATAACAAATTTACGCCCCATTTTCAAGAATGGGCATCCTCACGAAATGGGGGGTTGCCAATTCGGGTGGTCAATGACGGCACAAACACTCCCGAGGAACGTTTGGGGTCAGTGGGGGATATCAATTTTGTTTGGCAAAGCACAGGCTCTTTGGAGGATTGGCTCATCATTGGCGGCGATAATCTTTTTGATGGTGATCTGTCCCAGTTTGTTGATTTCGCTGTTTCTAAAAGCCCAGCCATGACCATTGGGGTTTATGATATCAAGGACATCCAAGCTGCCACAAAATTCGGGGTGTTGGGCGTAGATGCCGACCAAAAGATCATCAGTTTCCAGGAAAAACCAAAAAATCCGGCATCCAGTTTGATCACCATGTGTTTGTATTATTTTCCCAAGCAGACGCTTGTGTTTTTACCGGAATACTTAAAAGATTCTAAGGCAGTAGACGCGGCGGGCAGCTATATCCAATGGTTGTCTGAAAAGAAAAATGTTTATGGTTTTCAATTTTCCGGAAAATGGTATGATATCGGAAGCATTGAATCCCTCGAAGAGGCAAGAGCCCATTTTTTAAAGAAATAACTTTTAACGAAAGGTGGTTTTTAGTGAAAGGACGTTATCTTTTTACCTCTGAATCCGTAGGCAATGGCCATCCGGACAAAGTATGCGACCAAATTTCAGATGCGGTTTTGGACACTGTCTTTAAAGATGACCCCCATGGGCGTGTGGCATGCGAGACTTTTTGCTCTACTGGCCTGGTCATTGTTGGAGGTGAAATTACCACCACTACCTATGTTGATGTCCACAAGGTGGTACGTAAAGTCCTTTTGGATATCGGTTATAACCACCCGAAATACGGTTTCGACGCTAATACTTGTTCCATTTTAAATGCCATCAATAAACAATCACCGGATATTTCACAAGGGGTTGATACCGGAGGTGCTGGTGATCAGGGCATCATGTTTGGATACGCATCCAATGAAACGCCGGAGTTGATGCCTTTGGCGATCATGCTGTCCCACCATTTGGTTGAACGTGTGGAAGAAGTGCGTAAAAAAGGCATATTAAAATATTTAGGGCCGGATTGTAAGTCCCAGGTGACTATTGAATATGAAGATGACAAGCCCTTGCGCGTCGATGCGGTGGTCCTGGCTTGCCAGCATACTGAAGAAATTTTGGATAAAACAGGAAAACGCATTACCGAAAAAGCCAAACAGGAGATCATTAAGACCGTGGCCCATCCTATTGTGGGCAAAATGATCGACAAGAAAACAAAA
>CAYZLU010000171.1:0-5431 GCA_964479285.1 uncultured Planctomycetales bacterium
CGTTATCATTGGCCCACTCAACACCAGCGGTCTGGATGGACTTGATGCTGGCAATGGCATTGGCGATCCGGCTATTGTCCGTTGCTGTTTGGCCCAATGGCACAACAACCAGCAAAATGACACTGATAATCACCAATGCGATCACCATTTCGATAATAGTAAACCCTTGCTTGTAACTTTTTTTGTCAACCATGTCCTTTTCTCCTTCTATCATTGGTTTAATTAAACACTCCTTCGCCTAATTGACCTGTATTGGTATAAATAGGTAGAATAAAGGTGTACAAGATGGCGAGCAAAAACAAAGCTGCCATCATTAATAACAAAGGCTCAACCATCGCAATCATTGCCTCTATTGTTTCCTTGGTCTTAATATTGTAATACAGGTAGATACGTTCCAAATATTGGGGCAAAAATCCACTCACCTGACCCTTGCTTAAATTCTGAGAAACAAACGGCGGAAAAAACGGGTCTTCTTTAAAGGCGTCCCCTAAAGAGGTCCCTTTGAATATTTTCTCGCGGATCAATATCAATCTTTCCGTCATATAAGTTTTGTTGGCTTGATGGATATTGGTGATTGTTTGGATGATATCCACTCCGCTTCTTTGATACACATACAAATTTAAGAACAACTGGGAGAGTTCGATATTCTTGAACAGACTCCCTAACAAAGGGACATTAAATACCATTCCCATTAATTTTTCCCTTTGCTTGCCCCATAGGTACTTAAAAAGAAACATTACCGATATTGTCCCTAAAAGTACCACCCACCAATCTTCTTTCATAAACGAAGCATAACTTATCAAGATCTCGGCAGATAAATTATCCTTAGGACCTGAAGGCATAAAGGTCTTTAGCATGGGGACGAGTTTAAGTGAGATAAATACCGATAATCCTGTCAATAAACAAAAGACAACACCTGGATAAACCAACGATCTGGCGATTTTATTCTGGTTTTCATCCTTAAATTTGTAGTATTGGGCCAATAGGTCCAGTAATTCCGGGATATTTCCGGTCTTTTCAGCGGCACTAAGAGACGCACAGACGATTTTGGGAAATGCCTTTGTGTTTTCGAATGATTCCTCCAAAGACCGACCATCATTGATAAAATTACTGATCTTTTTAAGGGCTTCTTTTAATACGGGGTTCGAATTTGTTTCAGTCAGGGTAAAAACGGCTTCATTGACCGATAGTCCGCATTTTTGTATATCAGCAAAATCCTTGAAGAACATGGACATGGTCCTTGAAGATAATTTACGCTTTTGGAACATGCTTTTAATAAGCGCTTGATAATCAGGCGCAATGCTCAAAATTTCCAGGCCGTAAACCATGGCATGGTCCTTAACATCCTCTAAATTCCCCTCGATGGTTTTGGTGATTTCAGAACGCTTGGCTGTTAAAGCTTCAATTTTCCAATACATACTCTTATCCTAAAATCCTTAATGCTTCTTCAATGGATGTCTCCCCTTTTAAAACCAAAGACTTCATATCATCCACCATCGATTGATAATTTCCCCGTTTTCTTAAGAGAGTATAGATCTCGCCCAAAGCATTGCACCCAATAAGCTCTTTAATTTCAGGATCGATCATCAGCACTTCTGCAACAACCGTCCTTCCTAAATACCCATTGCGGCATCTCTTGCAGCCATTCGCTCTGTAAACCGGTTGGTCATTTTGAGATAAATATTTTGCCTCATAAGCTTCACGCTTGTCCGCAATGCCGGAGGACAAATCTTTACAAAAAGGGCAGAGTTTTCTAACTAGCCTCTGGGAAATCACAGCTGTCAGACAACTGGAGATGTTCACGGCATCGACACCCAAATCCTTTAACCTTAAAATCGCTGAAATCGGATCATTCGTATGCAAGGTCGAGAAAATCTGAATTCCTGTATTGGCCGCGCGCAAAGATTCCTCTGCCGTTTGGCAGTCACGTATTTCACCGATTAAAATCACATTGGGGTCTTGCCGCAAAAAGGCCCTGATGGCCACACCAAAGGTCAAATTTTGTGATGGGTCAATTTCAACCTGGGACATCAAGGAATGCGTTATCTCGACAGGGTCTTCTATGGTCAAGACCTTTTTGGAAATCGATTTGACCTGGTTTAATATCGCTGACAATGTCGTTGATTTCCCGCTGCCAGTGGGCCCAGTGACGAGGACCAACCCATGAGGAGCTATGATGGCCTCATTGATCAATTTTTGATTGTGTGCCGAGTAACCTAAACTTCCCAAGGGAATGGCCGCGCGGACGCGGTCCAGAAGACGTAAGACAATACTAGGACCGTGGATGGTCGGGATTTGCGAAAATCGAACGTCAACCGTCCTGGCCACTTCTCTGAATTCATGGTCAAATCTCCCCTCTTGCATGCCATAACTACAAGGATTCCCCTTACATTTAGTTAAAATGATATTGGCCAGCTTAGGGGTATATTCCGGTTTTAAACAACTGATAGGTGTTAACAACCCATCGATCCTAAACCGAATGTCTGTGGTCCTCCCCGTTGGCTCTATATGGATGTCAGTGCTACGGGTGATGATCGCCAGATTAATAATGCCATTAAGCCATGAGGCCAATGAATCGATCCCTTCTGATTTTAAGGACTCGATCTCACCAAGCAATTTTTGCCTGTTTTGTTCTAATAGGACCAGGTCTAACGCGTTCCTGACATCGCTTTCGGCGCCTATGTAAAAATTCACGTCCTTATTGCCAAAATTATTTTTGAGAAAATCCGTGACTTCAACATTATCTATAAAAGAAACCACAAAAGACGGTGTCCCTCCATTCTTTAATGGGAATATCTGGTGCACGCAAAAATATTCCAATCCCAACTCTTCGATGGCCCTGTAATCAGGGACATATTCACTCTTAAAGCATCTCCAGTTGATCTGCCTGGAAAGACAGTCCGCTAATACATAATCATTGATAAAATTATGATGCTTTAAAATAGACCCGATACGTGCCTTTGGGTTTGTTCTCTTGTACTCAAGGCAATGATCAAGCTGGTCTTGAGATATGATCCTTTCTTCAATGAGTATTTCACCGATCCGTGATAACATTTTTATTCCGGTTTGTAATCAATGGTTTTGGTCAATGCTAGCGGTGCATTAAAGTGCAACGTCACGCTTGAATCTGAAATCGACACCACTTGAATATTGTCTGTAGGGCTGGACTTCTCCTTGACCTGAAAGCTGGTCCCGGCAATAGAAAGAATGGCCTCTTTCATGGTGCTATCCCCGCCAATATATTCAACCTTGATTTCTGGAAGGTCCTTTTGGTTCCCTTCCGAGGGCTCCTTTAAAGCACCTGCATCGCTCATTTTCAATTTATTGATTTCGGCAACGGCCTTTTCCTGTTCAAGCTCAAGACTGGTTTGTTCAAGTTTAGTTTTTAAATATTTGGTCTGCCTTTGCTCTTCGCGGTCACGATCAAGCTGCTGCTGGATCGCGGCATCTTCTGGGGAAATAGCGGTCAAAATCTGGCTTCCCCCAGACAAAGGGACTTCTGGCAAATGAGATATTGATGGTGGAGATGTTTCAGCTTCTTGCTCTTCTGAAGAATTTATTTTTAAAGATGACCGCCACATGAAAAACCCTATTAGCAAGATCGAAATCAATGAGATAGATAAAATCAGCTGTAAATATCTCTCTTTAAATACCATATATCTCTCCTTTAACAATTAGATTGTTATTATCCCTTCTTATTTCCGAGGCCATAAAATCAGTGTTCTGCTCCAATAGATAGATACCATCCAACACCGCGCCCGTGTCCGCCTCTTTAGAAAATTTATCCACCATGATCTTGATTTTTAACCCTTTGACCCCCACATATTCTGTTCCAACGACATGTTCAGAAATATCATTGGTATCCTTGACCGACTCAAGCTCAACATTCATGCTTGACCCAGTGTAGCTTTCTAACATCCTGACCCGGCCTATGACCAAGCCATACTCTTCTGATAGAAGCACTGGACGGTGTTTTATTAAACCTTCTTTTTTTCCAATTTTTAGTTTCATCTCAAGATTGCGTGTATAAAGTCTTTTATTTTCGTCCCTTAGTTCGTTTAATTGGGTCTTGGAGATTGCTCCTAAATTGACCAAAGCAA
The DNA here is from genome assembly GCA_964479285.1 of uncultured Planctomycetales bacterium. Lineage (GTDB taxonomy): Bacteria > Omnitrophota > Gorgyraeia > Zapsychrales > Fredricksoniimonadaceae > JABDGZ01. Next base: position 4,101 of record CAYZLU010000171.1, read on the forward strand.
CCGCAGCAATGATGGAAATAAAAACAATGGTCTTATTCATAGAGTTATTCTCAAACGCTTGCCAGGCTGGTTATTCACAAAAATATCTTTGATGTCTGCGCTTCTTAAAATCCCCACCATTGGTATAGGATCAAAAGGTCCTTCATCATTTGAAGACAATAACAGCTCCAAGTTCCAATGCCCTGATTTGATGAACCGAAATGAATCTACCTCGTAACTCGGGGGGACCAAACCAAGCACTCTAAAATAGGATATCGCGTAATTAAAATATTTTTGTTTCCTTAAATCTTCCCTGTATGTGTGCCTGTCTAACGAGCTTAATTTCTCATCTAACTGTTCGTTGGCATGCTTGGTCAAATAAAATTGATTGCTAACTGCTTTTAATTCGATCTTATTAAATAGAAAATAAAAGGCCCCCAACGCAACAATGCATAAAGAGACAATAGCTGTCGTTATACTTTTATCTAATTCAATTTCCCTGCGTATTTTACGGATCTCTTCAGGTAATACATATTTGATCGATGTATTAATTCCTTTTAAACCTTCTAAAGCAGGATAAGCAACGTCTAAATATTCCACCGGCACTTTATCTGCATTTTTCGAGATTTCAGCCGCTAACTCCTGATTATTGACCACCATGAGGAAATCTGGGTTCTTTTGTTTCATGAATTCTTCATTTTTCTTCAAGAAATCTATTTGAGACCGCTTGATTTCAGGCAATAGATCTTCACCATGGTTGGCAATGATGCGGGTCCGGCTGAATTTTAAACCATCAAATACAGTCAATAATCTTTCCTGGCCAAAATCATCTATAAAAACGACCGTCTTATTTAAATCGACTTTCGTTTTAACAAGGGTGTTACGCAAAGCCATGCCATAGGGGACAAATGACTTGATTCTTTGAGGCGGGATTAAAGAATAAACCTCTCTTACTTTTTTCTCTTTAATACCTAAGACTTGAAAAAGATTAACATCGATCCTTTCATCCTGGATAATATACCCTTCATGCTGGTAAAGCTCTTTGAACTTGCGTACCAGGATACTGTCCTTTTTTTCTATCGGATTTTCCACGGCAGCAGCAATGAGCACATCAACATCAACCACACAAAGGCTTGCTTCTTCGATAGATCCTAATATATCTTTGAGATTATTTTCTTTGCCTATACAGCGCACACTTTCACCGTCGCTGATTAGGACATTGTTGTTAAATAATAGGTAATCCATTTATCTCCATTCTCAGAACTCCCCTAACTCCTCTATATGTTAAAGAGGGGTTAGGGGAGTTTATTAAATATTCCTGACCATAATTTTGGGAGAAATAATGATGACTA
>CAYZLU010000172.1:0-5422 GCA_964479285.1 uncultured Planctomycetales bacterium
AAAATGCCACAGCAGTCTGGAAGAAGTTTTTCAGGCCATGACCGCGGGTGCGGGTGCCAAATAACACTTAAGACCGGCGACTTAAGTAAGGTGAAGTAATCAAAAAGGAGAGTACATGGGATTTCAAGGTGGACAAGGTGGTCGTGGTGGGTATGACAGAGGGCCGCGCGAGATGCACAAAGCAGTTTGCGCGGATTGTAAAAAAGAATGTGAAGTCCCATTTAAGCCCAGAGAAGACAGGCCTGTTTATTGCAAGGACTGTTTTTCAAAGCATAAAGACAGCCGCTGATATCCCAAGCGGTTTTGCAAAATCGATCAACAGCCCGTCAGCCCAACCGCTGGCGGGCTTTTTTCTTGAAATTCCCTTCCATAAGTGAGGGGTTAAACGAATTCCCTCCCCCTAGTGGGGAGGCCTGCCGCTCTCTGCGGCATGCAGGTTATAGAATTTGCAATAGTATAAACTCGGTTGGGGAGGGGGAGAAATGAAAATAATTTACAGTCTTTTGGCCGCATTATTCATAGTAGCAATAACTGCCATCGCCCAAGACCAGCCAAGCACCAATGATATTATTACAAAAATGAAAACGGATTTGAATTTATCTGATGACCAGGTGAGTAATATCACCCAGATCATCGATAGATATGCAATGGCATCCAACGACCTTCAAAAAAGCATCGAAGATGGGACCATGAATCCCAGCGCCATCGACAGCCAAAGGCAGCAGATCAAGGCCGCTGAAGAACAGGGAATGGCCCAATATCTGAGATCAGACCAATTGACCGAGTGGAGGCAGATAGAGGGTCAAATGGACCAGCAGAACGGCAAGGACAACGGAGATAGTAGTGCTGGCGCGGATGAATATTCTAACCTGCCGAAGAACACGCCATCCCAGTGATCCGCCGACTCAAATCCTGCAAGAAGCCCGTCAGGAAATGCTGCATTTGCGGCAAGCCGGTTTTTACGGACCATTCCAACCATTGTTACCGCTGTTATGAATTTGCCCGACGGATGGACCAGCGGCGGATCCATGCGGATGCCGTCAAAAGAATTTGGGGCCATGTCCGTCGTCATGGCTATGTTTGCTACTATACCAAGACGGTGCTTGACATGACCAACCCCAAAAGCCCTTTTTATTTCGTCTTTGATCATATGATCCCAGGTGATGACAAAACGATTGTATTGACCTTTGCCTTGCTCAATGAAATGAAATCTGACATGATACCGAAAGAATTTTGGTATTACATCCGTCAATTTTCAAAATTTGACAAGACTGGGGCAAAGATAAGAAAAAAAAGGATCACGCATTGGCAACGGCTCGTTCCCAAGATGTACCACGGTAGGTGAAGGGTAGTCCCAGCCGCCAAACTACAATTTTATCCTTGAACTTAGAATACCGTTGTATGATAATAGAACCAATCTAAAGGATACGAAAATTATGCTCCGTGCTAAACCCATTGATTTATCTAAAATTCTCAAGGCCTACGAAGGCAAGTGGGTTGCTTTAACTCCCGATGAAACAAAAGTACTCGGAGCTTCGACAGATTTAGATGAGGCGCTCAAGCAAGCCAGAGATAAAGGGTTCCCCTGCCCGTTTATTATCAAGTCCCCCTGTTACGAAGTAATGGGTTCTTTCATTGAGTAAAGAATTAATCGTTCCTTATACAAAACGTATCATTCCTCAACGGGGGAGATTGCCCCAACGCATTGTTTATACTCCCTACCTTCAGACTTTGCCCAACGTATAGGCTTAGACATGAAAAAAATGGAGCGAGGTGTCTCACAGGGACTTGGAGGAGGGGATGTCATCCATTTTCATACAGTGACTGTCAGGGTCGTTATCCAAGAACAAACCTGGCAATTTAATTGTGAAGTTGGCTTTGCGGATTCTCTAAATAAAATGAGTGTCGGTTTTCTTGGTAGATGAGGATTTTTTGAATTATTTGAAGAGGTTGTGTTTAATCAGCGTAAAAGAGAATTTCGATTAAAATTGGATGACGAGGGTATTTAGCTTGCATAAAAATCCTTTCACATGCGCCAATCAGGGCTATCAGTAACCAGTTCTTAAAACTGATGAAAAAATAAGCTAAACAATAAAGTAGCGATAAATATACCCTTAGTCAGTGATTCGTTCCTGGCTGGTTTTCTATTCAGTAGAGATTATTTAAAAAAAATTTTCATCTATAAATAAGCCATCCGTCGAAGTTAGCGTTTTCTCACGGTCTCTCCCCACCCTTGTTTTATCTCTAAATTTGTCACATACTTTATATATGAGGAACAGTACCCCCATATTCCCTATTTTTTCGTTTCGATGGCGGTCATTTAGAACGTGGCAGGTTCATATCGTTTTGTTGGCGTTCTTGGCCAATGTGTTTGGTACTGTGCCGCTGGCCCAAGCTCAAAATTTCCATTTACCTGCTCCTGGGATCATGGTTCATTTAAGCCCACCGATTGACCCGCCAGTTTTGAAGGGTATCAAGGTTCATCCTGACAACCCATTTCGATTTGATTTTATCTTGGATCAGGGAAATGGTTACAATTTAACAAACCAAGATATTAAAGATAAAGCTACCAGGCTGATTAAATATTTTCTAGCTAGTCTAACAATCCCTGAAAAAGACCTCTGGGTCAACCTTTCGCCCTATGAAAAAGACCGTATCATTCCCCAATCTTTTGGTTTAACTGAAATGGGCCGTGACCTGCTGGCTGAAGATTATATGCTTAAACAAATTACAGCTAGTTTAATTTACCCCGAAGATGGGATAGGCAAGAAGTTCTGGAAGAAAGTATATGAAGAAGCAGAGAAAAAATATGGGACAACAAATGTTTCGATAAACACCTTCAATAAAGTTTGGATAGTACCCCAAAAGGCAGTAGTGTATGAGAATGCTAAAGCCGGTACAGCTTACGTTGTTGAATCAAAGTTAAAGGTGATGCTTGAAGGAGACTATTTGTCATTAGAAAAACATGAAGGTTCAAGTGCACCGATTCAGTTTAAAGATACCAATCAATTAGGTAACCAAATCGTTCGTGAGATTGTTATTCCTCAACTGACCAAGGAAGTCAACGAAAACAAAAATTTCGCTCAACTTCGCCAAATTTATAACTCCCTTATACTTGCTACGTGGTATAAAAAGAAAATCAAAGACAGCATTTTACATTTAGTCTATCTCGACAAGAATAAGACCGCAGGAATTGACATCTACTCAACATTAAACAAACAAACAAACAAACAAACAAATCCTTCGCTATCGCTCAGTGGCGCACCACCACAAGCCAATTCACAAATTATCGATGTACAGTTAATTTATCAGCTATATTTAAAGGCTTTTAAAAAAGGTGTTTTTAATTATATAAAAGAAGAAACGCTTCCCATCCCCGGTATGCCGAGCAAGAAACAGGGAATATTTCCGAGGAAGTATTTTTCGGGTGGTATGGAATTATCAGATAGAGCTATGAGAGTGGCAATGTCAATGGTCCATGATTTCAACCCATTAAATGCCCACAGTATTGTTGTAACATCAGATTTGGCTACGGTCATTTCTATGCCAAGAAAAGACAGGCTAGTGCATCAATCTGATATGGCCATGACTGTTACGCGATCCTGGGCACAAAAGTTATTTAAGACTGCAAGTTTTTTTGCAGGGATAGTACCCATAATATTGGCAAGCGGTTATAACTATCATCAACAACCCAATAGGTTAGGAGTGACAAAGGAACCAAATCATTACCAGCCCAATATATTGATACCAACAAAAGAATCAAAATCAAGGATAGTTACATTCGGTACTAGGGCAGAAGAATACTTTAAGATTTCCGATGGAGAATCAGCGGGAATTATAGCAGATTATATCCCAGAAAATCGTGGAGATATTTTTCGTGGTTATCATTTCGTCGCACCAGGTACAGCAACTGTCATCCTTATTAAAAATCCGACCACGGAAGAAAAAGACGTAAAATTGCGTATCGGGCTGGACACATTACCCCTGAAATCATCTAGTTTTGATCCAACAATACCGGCTATCAGGGCTTGGGGCCAATACATTGACCATAAAGAACCTATTGTTTATGTATTTAACAATGGAGGCATGAGTAAAGTCAACAGCGGGAAATCCATAAAATTAAATCCAAAAGGGGTAATTTGTATTCTTCATCAGCTCAATGATCTAAATAAAAAAAGATTATTGACAGGATACGTTTCTATGAATGAAACGGGTTTATTAATTTCTGAACAAGCATTTGCAGGCAACAATTCAAAGATAAATATTCCAAACAAACTTATAAATTTAATAAATTCCCATCCTCCACATGTAGCATGCCTCTCTAGGGATGATCGAAGGGTCAAGGAATCTATCTGGACTAGTGATTATAAACCTGTGATGCCTGAAGTGGTGAGGTATTAGATACCTATTTCCAGTGGAGTTTGCTCTCAAACATTTAGGATCACAACCAGCCCTGATAAAGCCATAGGAAAACAGCCGACCATCGTAAGTACTTACGAACAAAAGATAGACTTTAAATTGTTTAATCCCAAGAGAAACGGAAAAGTTACTGTTGAAGTTTCGGTCATCTCCCGAGGGGGAAGGGCCGTAATTTATTCAAATCATAAGATGTATAAATTATATAATAAAGACAATAGAAATCAAAATGTCTTGCTTGACAGAATCACACTGCAGCCGGGAAAAGAAGGGACATGTTCTGTTATGAACATAAGCGGGGGTAATTTACCAGTAGACGTAGTAGTGAGGGTGGTGCCTGCAAATGAACCCCTTCGATTAGAAATAGGAACAATAACGTCAACGCAAGAACCCGTGATTGTTGTGTACGGAGAGCAGGCTGAGCTTTTGCTGAAAGGCATTGCGAAGGTATTCAACGGATCCATCATAAAGAATGGTGAATATGGTTTTGTAGCCAATCCTAGCGGGACGAAAGGAGTTAGGGTTTCACTGAAACGAAGGAGAGACGGCAAGGTGACAACAAAACCTGTTTTTCATTTCTTTTTACAAAATAATTCTATAGGTATTGACCTTGATAACATAGAGTTTTCCGATCAGGTGAGAAATGCGAAAACAGTCGACTCCTTGGAAGGTCAGCTTATAGATCAGGATGTGTTCAAAATATTTTCTCAAACGATCCCAGAAGGGCATGTCATGGCATATACCATAGACAATGAGAACATGAGAAAATATATTCTTGAAAAATGTAGAATTTCAACTAATAAACTTGGAGAGAAAATAATTAAATTTGGAGAAAGGATCGTTGTCAACGGTACTGCCGTAAACAAAAAGGAAGAGATTTCTTTCGAAGAAGTTTTGTCCCAAACTCCGACCGGCCACATGGCAATCAGCTCTGGTTTTGGGCAATTGAAGTTATATTCTCTCAATAAACCCTCAATTTCTGGAGTTGATGCATTGATTCAACTCA
>CAYZLU010000173.1:0-5376 GCA_964479285.1 uncultured Planctomycetales bacterium
CGTGGCGCAGGCAAGGCTTTGCGTAAAAGATTGCACATACCTTCAAATGCATTTGTAGTGGGCCATATCGGCCGCCTTGCCCCTGAGAAGAACCTAGAATTTTTGACGCGGGCAGTGGCCGCATTTGTAAAGAAGCATTCCCATGCTCATTTTTTAGTTGGAGGTCAAGGTCCATCAGAGCAGGGCATCCGGGACATTTTTGCCCGGGAAGGTCTTACCACTCGTTTGCACATGGCAGGGATATTTAAAGGCAAAGAATTAGTTGATGCTTACCACGCTATGGATGTTTTTGTTTTTGCCTCTCAGAGCGAGACCCAAGGGATGGTCTTGGATGAGGCCATGGCTTCGTCGATACCTGTTGTTGCAATAGATGCGCCCGGTGTGCGTGAAGTTGTCAAAAACCGTATTAATGGATGCCTGTTGGCCCATGAAGATGTTGATGATTTTGTAATTTCTTTGGAATGGATCCAAGAATTAAACGTGGAAAAGTTAAAAATAATAAAGAGAGCATGCAAGCAAACAGCCATTCATTTTTCAATGGATAAAAGTGCTAAAAAAGCTTTAGATTTATATGTAACTTTGTGCATTCAAGGATTCTCCAGAAAATCCATTGAACAAAGTTATTGGGAGAGCAAATTACGTTTAATGAATGCCCAATGGGAATTATTTAAGAATTTGATCAAGTCTGCTGGAGCGATGATGGGGCTAGGCGAGAGTAAAGAGTCCGAATTACAGGAAGAAGTGAGGTCAAATTGAAAGGTTCAGATTTATTGGTTAAATGCCTGGAAAATGAAGGGGTCCAATATATTTTTGGTCTTCCGGGTGAGGAAATGGAGGACATTTTGTTCTCCTTGGAAAAATCCTCCATTAAATTCATTCCAACCAGGCATGAACAGGGTGCCGCTTTTATGGCAGATATGTGGGGCCGGTTAAGCGGGAAGGCCGGGGTGTGTTTGTCCACCTTGGGTCCAGGCGCCACTAATTTGGTGACTGGTGTGGCTGACGCTAATTTGGATAAAAGCCCGGTTGTTGCAATATCAGCACAGGCCGCTATAAAGAAATTCCATAAGGAAAGTCATCAATATGTTGACCTCGTGGACCTGTTTCGACCGATCACCAAATGGAACGGGACCATCACTAATAAAGAGGTGATACCAGAGATAGTCCGTAAAGCATTTAAAATGGCCGAGAGTGAGAAACCAGGTGCGACACATATTGAATTTTCTGAAGATGTGGCAGGCATGGACGTAGAGGGGGGACCTATTTCATCCAAAAGGGTGCGCAGGCCAGATCCAGACAATTCTGCGCTTGAGGAAGCAGTGGCTTTATTAAAAGAATCGCGTTACCCCCTGATCATCGCGGGTAATGGGGCTGTGCGTAAAATGGCCTCTGAGCAACTTACTGAACTGGTTAAAAGTCACCATATTCCAGTGGCGCATACTTTGATGGGGCAAGGGGCAGTATCGGACCATGAAGTTCAGTCATTGTTTAGTATAGGTTTTGGATTTCGTGATATTGTCATGGATGCTGTGGACAAGGCTGATTTAATAATTGCCGTTGGATACGATATTGCCGAATACGCGCCTGATGCCTGGAACCCTGAAAGGACCAAAAAAATCATCCATGTTGATTTCACGCCGGCGGAAGTATATACGCACTACCAGCCGAATGTGGAGATAGTAGCTGATATCCCTGCTACTTTAAAGGCGCTTAACCAAAAACTTGATCATCATAAGGTATTTTTTGACAGCCATTGGTATCAGCCTGTCCGTAATTCTATTGTAGAAGATAGAGAGAGCTATGCCCTCAAAGAAGGGCAGCCTTTTACTGTACCAGGTGTTCTTGATGTTTTGCAATCAATCATGCACCATGATGATTTGCTTATCAGCGATGTGGGCGGTCACAAAATATGGATAGCCCGGAATTTCTCGGCATGCTGTCCGAATGGATGCATCATCTCCAATGGGTTGGCCAGCATGGGTATTGCTTTGCCAGGGGCAATTGCCGCGGCACTGCATTCTCCAGGGAGAAGGATCGTCGCGGCCATGGGGGATGGCGGTTTTTTGATGAACTCCCAGGAGTTAGAAACAGCTAAACGTTTGAATCTAGGCTTCACGGTCATTGTCTTTAATGATAATGATTACGGATTGATCAGCTGGAAACAACAGATGAGCAGGGGCACAAGTACCGGGACAAAAATCACAAACCCGGACTTTAAAGCGTATGCCGAAAGCTTTGGCATCAAAGGCTACCGTCCATATAGTGTGCAGGAACTTTCCGTTCAATTAAGGCAGTCGCTTGATTTAAGAGAATTAAGTGTTTTTGAAATCGCTATTGATACCAGTGTCAACCAGCAACTTATTGATAGATTAAATACCAGAAAGGGACAAATATGAAGACCATCGATCCCACTACGGGCAAGAAAATAAAAACATACCATGAATCTTCATTGTCTCAGATAGATAGAATTTTGGACCGTGCCCACAAATCGTTTCTGTCCTGGCGTCTCCTGACGTTTCAGGAACGTGGAACAATCATGAAGAAATCAGCGGGGATTTTGAGGTGCAATAAAGACCAGTATGCCGAGCTTATGGCCAAGGAGATGGGAAAACCGCTCGCACAGGGCCTTGGTGAAATAGAAAAATGCGCCTATGTGTGTGATTTTTATGCCGAGCACGCAGAACAATTTTTGTCCCCAGAACTTGTCAGGACTGAGGCCAGTAAAAGCTTTGTTACTTACGAACCTTTGGGTGTTATCTTGGCGGTGATGCCTTGGAATTTTCCCTTTTGGCAGGTTTTTCGCTGTGCCGCTCCAACACTCATGGCCGGTAATGCCATTGTTTTAAAACATGCTTCAAATGTATGCGGGTGTGCTCTTGCTATTGAAAAGATTTTTAAAGATTCCGGATTTCCACCGGCACTTTTTTCCAATGTTTTTGTCCCGAGTATAAGAGTCAAGAATTTGATTGAACATCCTCTCATTCAGGCCGTGAGTTTAACGGGAAGCACGGCAGCAGGCAAAAGTATTGCTTCCCACGCTGGAGCGGCACTGAAGAAAACTGTCTTGGAATTAGGGGGCAGTGATCCCTACATTATCCTGGAAGACGCGGATTTGGAAACGGCGGTAGAAACATGTGTTGATTCCCGCCTTATTAACGGAGGGCAAAGTTGCATATCTGCCAAACGTTTTATAGTGGTGGCCTCTGCTTTTCAAGAATTTGAAGAAAAATTCACGGCCCGCATGCAGATGCAACGTATGGGGTCGCCTTTGCACGAAGGCATTAATCTGGGACCGATGGCACGTCACGATTTACGTGATCATTTGCATTGGCAGGTTAGCAGAAGCACCAAAAAGGGCGCCAAACTTCTTTTGGGCGGTACAATCCCCCCGGGACCAGGCGCATTTTATCCCCCAACAGTAATTAGTAATGTCCTACCAGAAATGGTGGCTTATCAAGAAGAGCTTTTTGGCCCGGTGGCTGCTTTAATAAAGGTCGCCGATGAACAAGAGGCCATCGATACGGCCAATGACACTGTTTTTGGATTGGGTGCCGCCATTTTTACACGCGACAACAAGCGTGGAGAACGCATTGCTATTGAAGAATTACAGGCCGGGTCCTGTTTTGTGAATGATGCTGTCAAATCCGATCCACGTTTACCTTTTGGAGGGATAAAACAATCCGGTTACGGACGGGAATTGGCAGAGTCAGGCATTCGAGAATTTATCAATGTTAAAACGATCTATATCAAATGATCTTTCAGGGACATTTCTTGAATATAATCCTATCTTCATCTTCTTTTCATTTTTGATTCAATATAATGTTTTTGTTTGATGAACATTCTAAAATTATGTCCTTAAGACTAAAGGGCTTTATATATGCAATTAAAACAAAGTTCGCGAGACCAAAATAATCAGGGAGGTATGGATTATGCAAGACATCTACACAAAAGAAAGTGATCTTTCCAAAACAATAGAACATGGTGAAGAAAAATTAAAAAATGCTGCTTGCGAGGCGCAAAAGAGATTAAAGCAAGGCCAAGAACAAGTCCAGCAATTGATCAGTCAGGCGGATAAGCAACTCCATGAGAACCCCTGTCCGATAGTTGCTGGCGTAGCAGTCGGTTGCTTGTTTCTCGGATTTTTTGCAGGAAACGCAAGGTCCAGGAGTTAAAGTTTGGTGTCAATATGTTCAATTTTTGTTTGCAGGGCGTGGCCCCGCCCTCGGCGGGGCTGCGTCGCCAAAAAGCGTTTCTAGATGAAAAGAGGGAAAGATGAATGACCCAGGGGCATGTGCCATAGAGAAGGCCGTGACTGCTTTACAAGAGGCAATTGAAGACAGAAAGATACTGATGCAAAAGACACAGACAAAAGCAGGACAATCTCCCGTGTTGTCTCATTTATTTACAGAAATTTTTAAGAGGGCAGATGGATCTTACAACCAAATAAGTCATGTATTAGAAAATGGAAAAGAATTTACGCAAGATTTTCTCAAGAAAGCACAGCAGGGGATACAGGAAAGACCTTGGGAGGTTTTAGTCAAGGTGGCTGTCTATAGTTTTTCGATAGGTTTATTCCTTAGTTTGCGTCATAGGAAAACACCAACGGGGGAAAAGGAATGAGAAAAATCTTATGGACTTCTATCTTGCTTTGGTTCTCTTCCGGTCTTAAAGGACTGCAGGCTTATAACGGAGGTCACATGGAGTTGACCAGGCTTAAAATTGCCTTAATGTATGTGCGCTCCGTTAAGACTTTCCGTTTATTGTTCATGAGCCTTTTAAGCATAGGGGTGTGCCTGGTATTCTTACTTGTTGGACTCGTACTTTTCCATGTTTCTTTATTCTTATATGCTCCTTGGAGTATGGCAACAAAAATGCTGGTGGGGCTGTTTTTTTCCTTGGCTTATTTGATGGCGACATTTGTCATTTTTACGCAGATTTTTTCTTCTGATAAATGGTTAAAGATTTTCAATGCTGATGCCATCATGGAGAACCTACACGAGGAGGTCGCCCAGAAAGATAGTGTAAAGAGGTAGAGATGATTGGCCAGATAGAGGTTTTTTTAAAACGCTTGAAGCGTGTTTTCAGCCGTAGCGAATGGACAATACGCTTACTGCGGCTGGCAAGATTAAAGCGATCTACAGCTGAACCTGGTTTGGTGATGGTTCAGATTGATGGCCTTTCTATGACACAGGTTAACCGTGCCCTGCAAAAAAGGAACCTGCCGTTTCTCCAAACTTTATTAACCAAGGAACGCTATATCCTTCGTTCATTTTATTCGGGCCTTCCTTCCAACACACCAGCTGTGCAAGCAGAATTGTTTTACGGAGTTAAAGGTTGTATTCCTGCTTTTCATTATCTTGATCGTAAAACAGGCCG
>CAYZLU010000174.1:0-5345 GCA_964479285.1 uncultured Planctomycetales bacterium
ATTCATCTGTCATCATCCGGATATAATCCAGGGTGTAAGGCCGTTTAGGATGGCGGGCGATTTGAACACGCTGCCAAGGGGTCATATTGTTGTAGATATCATTTTTAAGCTTCTCGAGTTTAGACTCCAGTCGCTTGATCTCAGGTTCGAGGGTCACCCTCTTGGACCCCATTTGGCGCAAATCATTGATTTTATGCTCAAGCTCGAGAATCGGCTTTTCAAAATCCAGTGTTGCCATGCTGCCCTCTAATTTTGGATGACTACTACAGTACCGACAGGAATAATATCAAAAAGCTCTTCAACGTCCTCATTCTTCAAACGCACACAACCAGCCGTCACCTGTTGTCCGATGCTTTCAGGATGAAGGGTGCCATGAATGCCGTAATGCGGGTCTGTATCAAAACCCATCCACCGGCTGCCCAACTCATTCTCAGGGCTTTCAGAGGGAATAGGCGTCCCCCCATTCCTAAACCATACCGGTTTCTCTATTTTGGTGGCAATTTTAAAGGTGCCTACCGGTGTTATGTTGTCTTTGCCGGTCGAAACATGATAAATCTTAAGCACTTCTTCCCCGGACTTTAGGAACAACACATTCTGAGATTTATTGATCAAAATATTAAACGGCGCTGTCCACATGCGTAATTTCTCGCCGGTGCGTATCACATCGCTCTTTAACCCATTGGCCCTTTTGATGAGCTGCGGGGTGGTGTTATATTTCCGGGCCAGCTTTCCCAAAGAATCCCCAGGGACGATTTCATAGGAAATGGTTTGAGGCATTTGAGCGGGAGAAAAAATGAGATCAATATTTACAGCCCCCAGCTTCTCCTGCACGTCTTCAATCTTATCATAATCAGGATAATTACTGATAATTTGGTCGTAGGCTTGCTTGGCCTTGAGCTTGTCCCCCTCAGCCTCGTATTTGGCTGCTTCGGCCAAAAGCTGATTAACAGGAACACTTGTTTCCTCAGAATCTTTGGAAGCAGCAGCTGCTTTGTTATGATGAAGCACGACGATTGTACCTCCGGCCAATACAATGGCCGTTATAATACCAATTATAATTTTCTGATTCATTGTAACTCTCCTTACAAGACCCCGCTGTTTGGGCCATCAGCCCAGGCGGGGCTATTCTAGTATAAAATCATGGCACAAACCACGCCAAAGATAAACCCTGCCAATACTTCAATGGGTGTATGCCCTACTAATTCCTTCAGCCTTTGTTCTTCAATCTGGCCTTTCCAATAAATATCGTCCATCATTTTATTAAGGATGGTGGCCTGGTATCCAGTGGCCCTGCGAACCCCCTGTGCATCGAACATCGTCACCATGGCAAAAGCAGCCGAAACGGCAAACAAAGGGCTGTTAAAACCATACTCCAAGCCCACCGAAGTGGCCAAAGCCGATGCTCCGGCCGCGTGACTGGAGGGCATGCCGCCAGTACCGATAAACCAGCGGAAATTAAACCGTCTCTCTTTAAATATACCTAAAATGACCTTGATCAATTGGGCCAAAAACCAGACGGCCAAGGTAATCAAAAAAATCCGGTTTTGAAAAATTTCCGGAAAAAATGAATGTGGGTATAGTCCTAACATGAAATATTGACGGATAATCCTCTTTATGTTAGGCTACATTATATCTTGCTGAGTAAAAAAGTATATAATTATTTACGCAAGCTAAGGAATTCCGGCCATTCTTCTATAAAAAATGTATTTTAAGCCAAGCTTGTTTACCCCCTAAACAAGCGCCTTAGACGATCGACCCTGGTTTAACTCCCCCCAATCAGTATGGACTAATTATGCTAGCTAGAATCTCTACGTTTGGCCTTTGCGGCTTAGAAGCCTATCCTGTTGTAATTGAAACAGATATAAGTCCTGGGTTACCATTCATTACAGTGGTTGGCCTTCCTGACAATGCCGTTAAAGAAAGCCGTGAACGCATACGCGCGGCGATCAAAAACAGTGGTTTTGAATTCCCGAGCCAGAGGATCACGATCAATTTAGCCCCTGCAGACACCAAAAAACAAGGGCCTTGTTACGATTTGGCCATCGCCCTGGGGGTTTTGGCAGCACAGGGCCTAGTACCCCTGGATGCTCTAAGCCCTTATGCTTTTTTAGGTGAACTTTCTTTAGATGGACGGATACAACCCGTTCAGGGGGCATTGTCTATTGCTTTGGCGGCAGCGAGTACCAATTGCCTTGGTCTTATTGTTCCTTTTGAGAATGCCAAAGAAGCGGCCCTGGCTGGCTGCCCTGTTTTCCCCGCGCGGCATCTAAACGAGGTGGTGGCGTTTTTAATGGACCCGAAAACATTACACGCCGTAAAAACAGATTTTGAACTCCTTCTTAAAAACCCGCATCAAAACCGTTTGGACTTTAGCGAGGTGAAGGCCCAGCAATATATTAAACGGGGTCTCGAAGTGGCAGCTGCCGGGGGACATAATGTGATCCTCATTGGCGCCCCGGGCAGCGGTAAAACCATGCTGGCCAAACGCCTGACCACGATCTTGCCGGACATGACGCCTGCCGAAGTGCTGCAATCCACCCAAATCCATTCAGTGGCCGGCCTGTTAAAAAATACTGAGGGGATCATCACCCAACGTCCCTTTAGGGCCCCTCATCATACGGCCTCGGACATGGCCATTATTGGCGGTGGCAGCGGACCTCGTCCCGGTGAGGTGACCCTGGCACATAACGGTGTTTTATTCCTGGACGAATTCCTGGAATTCAATCGCCATGTGCTGGAAGTTCTACGACAGCCTTTAGAAGACGGGTATGTCACCATTGCGCGCTCCAGGGGAGTATCTCGTTTTCCAACCCGGTTTATGCTCATCGCAGCCATGAACCCGTGTCCGTGCGGTTGGAGGGATGTCCACGGAAAGACTTGCCGATGTTCCACCCTGCAAGTTGAACGATACCGTCAAAAGATTTCCGGCCCCCTGCTTGACCGCATCGACATCCATTTGCACGCCCTGCCTCTAAAAACCCGTGAACTCGTGGATGCTCCTCTGGAAGAATCTTCCACCGCCATCAAAGAACGCACCACGAAAGCAAGGCAAATACAATGGCAAAGATTCAAGGGCCTGCCCGTCTTATGTAATGCGCAAATGGAAAGTCCCCACTTGCGTAATTTCTGCGTTTTATCCAAGGAGGCCAAAGAAATTTTATACGGGGCCATGGAAGAACTAAAATTCTCAGCCAGGGCCCACGACAAAATCCTGAAGGTAAGCAGAACGGTAAGTGACTTGGCTGGGAGTGAGAATATCCTGCCCGAGCATATCGCCGAGGCTGTGGGTTATAGATCATTAGATAGAGCAACTTTTTAAGAAAGGTCACGTATGAACCAACAATTACGTTTAATAGCCGAAGAAAAGATTGAACAAAAGGTATTTCTGATAAGAGGAAAAAAGGTCATGCTTGATCGAGATCTTGCGTATCTGTATGAAGTCGAAACAAAAGTCTTGAATCAAGCTGTAAAAAGAAACCTTGAACGATTTCCTGATGATTTCATGTTTCAACTGACCCTGGAAGAAACTAAATTTTTAAGGTCACAATTTGTGACCTTAAAACATGGACAACATTCAAAATATTCTTCCTATGCTTTTACTGAACATGGGATTCTTATGCTTTCCAGTGTTCTAAAAAGCGATCGGGCCATTCAAATCAATATCCAGATCATGCGCACATTTACCAAATTAAGGGAATTAATGCTGGTCCACAAAGACTTGCGGGTAAAAATTGAAGAGTTAGAGAAGAAATACGACTCACAATTCAAAATCGTGTTCAACGCCTTACGAAGACTGATCGACCCGCCGCAAATACCGAAAACTCCCATTGGTTTTGTCCTACCGCCTAAGAAAATTTGAATTCAATTCCTCCGCATTCTATGAAAGACCTCGGACTGGGAAGCATGGGCTTCAGCAAAATCGGGATAAATCATTATTGCTTTATCGTAATCCTCCAAAGCCTTGGTGTGGTTGCCCCTTTTCTCATAAGCTAACCCTATATACCAGTATGCAAAAGCGGTACGTAAATCATTCGGATTCTTCTTTATCGCATAGGACCATAATGTAATGTCATCCTTCCAGACATGGCAATATTGAAATGTCATGACCGACAAACACATGATATATAGGGCCAACAAAAATTTACCGATCTGACACACATCCGGCTTGCTCTGTTTCAGGACAGGAACAATGACCGTAGAAAAAGCGAAACAGAGGCCAATGCTGGGCAAATACATGTAGTGCTCGCCTATAAACCAGTTATACCAAATGAGCCTGAGGGGGATGGCGATGTTTATAATAAAAAACAAGGCCCCAAAAATGACAAAGCGATTTTCTCTAAAAAATTTTAACAACAAATAACCGACTCCAAGCACCATCATCGGCGCGCCGTAAACCATCAAGGAGAAATGGCCGTTAACTTTATGAGGAAACGGGTACAGGCAAGACAAATGAAATGGGATAAAATTTTTCAAAATATAAATTAATACTGCATTACAGGAAAGAAATATTTTCTCTATTGAATTACCAATCCTGGGATCTGTCAAACTGACATGGGATATACGCGGCCCAAGAAGAAAATAAAAATAGGCCATTGTTATCATTAAAAAAGGGGCCTTTTCAATCAAAACGCTCCTGCGCCGGGGCCTTCTATATAATAAATCAATGGCCAAAATAACAAATGGAAGGGTGATCGCTTGCGGTTTCGATAGTAATGAAAAGATAAACAAGGCACACGAACATGCAAGACACGCCCCATTGAATGCCTTTTCTTTGACCGCATACACATACATGATCAAGGACCCAAGGTAGAAAAAGGCGTATAAGAGATCTTTACGTTCAGCAATCCACGCCACAGATTCCACGCGCAGCGGGTTAATGGCAAAGAGCATCGCGGTCAAGAAGGCAATACCTGCGCTATTGCTGAGTAAATATATTAAAATATAAACAAGCAATGCATTGATTAAATGGAGTTCCAGATTGTCAACATGATAGGCCCTGGGATCAAATTTAATGAAATGGTATTCAGCCGCAAAGGAAAGCATCGGAAGGGGAAAAATACTGCCGTCATTGGTGTCATCCTGGGCTTTTTTTTCTAAATTCTCCAGTGTCAGGCCATGAATATATGGATTTTCCGTGACGTACTTCCAGTCATCATAATTGACAAAATTATTTCCCAAAGATGGGATGAACACGATAAAAGTCCATATGACAATCGCGATTGCCCCTTTGATGAGATTATTGGGAATTAAATGCATTTGATATAAACCCTCCTTACCTAAACGTAGCATATAATGCCCCGCGCCTATAAACAATAGTTTTATCTCCTGACTTCCGCATTGAGGCA
>CAYZLU010000175.1:0-5334 GCA_964479285.1 uncultured Planctomycetales bacterium
CAATACGGCCCTTCTTTGGGACCCTTTAAGTAACCAGCGTTATTTTGACCTTGGCGCCGACCGTGAGGTTTTTCCTGCCTCAACCACCAAGGTGTTGACAGCCCTTTTGGTGTTAGAAAACCTCCCCCTGGACAAGTTTGTGATGGTGAGTGAACATGCGACCCAGGTCCCACAGACCAAATTGGGCTTAAGGGCCGGTGAATCTTACCGCGTGCGGGATCTACTGTACGGGCTTATCCTCAAATCTGCCAATGACGCGGCGGTGGTCCTGGCGGAAGCCGTGGGCGGGTCTGAAGGGAAGTTTGTTGACATGATGAATGCCCGCGCCAAGCAAATAGGGGCCATGCACAGCCATTTCGCCAATCCGCACGGGCTTCCCTCGCAAGGAGCTCAATTTACAACAGCTTCGGACATGAGCCTGATTTTTACCCAAGCTCTTAAGAACGACTTTTTCCGCCAGGCAATCACTTTTAAATACCTCGTCATTTATTCCAGGGAGGGGCACCGTCTATTTCTTAAGTCCCATAACAAAATATTATTTTCGAATTGGAAACAGCATGTTTTTGGCAAGACAGGTTGGACGATCGAGGCACAATCCTGTTTTGTTGGGTATGTCCCCAGGGGGAATGGCATGTTAATCATTGCTGTTTACGGTTGCCACAGGCGTTGGATGGACATGAAGTATATTATTGAACGCTACGGCCATGTCAATCTTTAGGATTTCTATTGTTTAGGGTTTAAATACGAGGTATCATATGGATATTTATCTTAACGCATTGAAGGACCACGGAGGTTTTTATGGAAACAAAAAATAATGCTGTTGTTGTTCTTCTGGTTATTTTGATTGGTATTGTATCGGGGGTAGGCCTTATCATGGGGATCAATAATGCAGTCGGGATTGCCATAGGCCCGTTGAATGCTAAAATCGCACAAATAGAGAGGGCCCAATGGAGTATTGAAAGTAAATTGAATGCCCAGGGGAATGGCAATATCTCCGCCCAACTTTCCGACATCCAAAGAGATCTGGGGCAGATCCAAAACAAGATCAATAATATCGGTTCCAATGGCCAGCAGCCTCAACCCCAACAACCACCCCCCGAAGATATGAATAAAATTTACAACATTGACCCGGGTATTTCTACCATCCTCGGCAAAAAAGACGCTCCTGTGACGATTGTCGAATTCTCTGATTTTCAATGCCCGTTTTGCGCCCGTTTTTATTCAGTCATCAAGGATGTTTTGGCGGCCTATCCCGATAAAGTCAGGGTTGTTATTAAGAATTTCCCCCTTCCGTTTCACCCCAATGCCCGTCCGGCGGCTAAATTGGCATTGGCTGCCAATGAACAGGGTAAATTTCAGGGGATGATGGAGTCATTATTGACAAACGGCGGCGACGTTTCCGACGCAAAAATCAAGGAGTATGCCAAGAATTTGGGGCTGGATTATGATAAATTGATGGCTGATTATAAGAATAAAGACGCTCAGTGGGAGAAGCAAATCCAGGATGATATGCAACTGGCCCAAAGTGTCGATGTGCGCGGCACCCCGACGTTCTATCTTAACGGCCGTAAAACCAATGCAAGGGACCTCAGCAGTTTTAAGGCCCAAATTGATCCGATCTTAGCAGGGAAATAATAGACTTATCGAATGTAATTTTTCTTT
Organism: uncultured Planctomycetales bacterium; assembly: GCA_964479285.1. GTDB lineage: Bacteria > Omnitrophota > Gorgyraeia > Zapsychrales > Fredricksoniimonadaceae > JABDGZ01. The sequence continues at coordinate 1,663 of CAYZLU010000175.1, forward strand.
GCAAAAAATTGATTTTGGTGTATATTGTACCCTTCACATTTAATGAATTGCCTTGCGTGGCCATTTGGCCGAGCGGGGTCCTAAGGGAGAGGTTTTAGACTATGGGTGGTCGTGTAGGGGGAATTTCAAGTAAATATTATTGCGAAACCGCAGGTATTAAAGTTTCCGGTGGCCAGAAGGTCAGGTCAGGCACTATTTTAACCCGTCAAGGGGACCAATGGAAACGTGGACTTAATGTGATTGGCCGCAGTTCATTAACAGCCGCGTGTGATGGCGAAGTTTATTTTACCCGCCGTAAAAACGGCTACAACAAAGTGATCACGCTCATTAATATTAAACCTTCAAATTGACGAAGACGTAATGTCCGGGGCATCCTTTTGTTGAGATCCTTCGTCTCTGAGGCTCAGAATGAAGGGATCTTTTTATGTGTGGTATCGTTGGTTATGTTGGTAACAAAGACGCGTTACCCATATTGCTCGAGAGCCTTAAAAAACTTGAGTACCGAGGGTATGATTCCAGCGGTGTTGGTTTTTTAGACAATGACGCTCGTCTTTATGTCCGTAAAGCCAAAGGCAAGATCCGTAATTTAGAAGAGTTGATCTCTGCCCAGCACTTGCCTTTTGCCCACGCAGGGATATCTCATACGCGTTGGGCCACCCATGGGTTCCCTTCAGATATTAATGCCCATCCTCACACCGACAGCAAGCACACGATCGCCGTGGTCCATAACGGCATCATCGAAAATTACCAGGAACTTAAAGCTGTTTTGAGGAAAAAAGGGTGCAAATTCATTTCTGAAACAGACTCCGAAGTCATTCCGCAGCTGATCGCTTCTTTTTACAAAGGGGATTTGCTTACAGCCGTCCGCCAGGCTATTTCCAGACTCAAAGGTACTTTTGCTCTTGGGGTCATCTGCCGTGATCAACCAGGGATGTTGATCGCCGCGCGCATAGGGTCTCCTTTGATTGTGGGTATCGGTGATCAGGAAAATTTCATCGCCTCCGATGTACCTGCTATTCTGGATTTTACCCGTCGTGTCATTTATTTGAAAGACGGCCAAATAGCCGTGTTGACAAAGACACAAGTCAATCTGTGTACTTTTGACGGCAAGAATGTCGCGCCTAAAATAGATACGGTGTCGTTTAATGTGACCGCTGCCCGTAAAGAGGGTTATCCGTATTTTATGCTTAAGGAAATCCATGAACAGCCCCATGTCCTTGATCAGATGCTGAGTTTGCGCTTAAAAAATAGACACCTGAACCTCGAGGGTTTGGGCTTATCGGACGATATTTTAAAACGTACGCGTAAGGTGATGGTGGTCGCTTGCGGCACGGCGTATCATGCGGGGTTGGTTGGAAAATACATCATCGAAAACCTGGCCCGCCTGCCTGTTGAGGTGGACACCTCCAGTGAATTCCGCTACCGTAATCCGATGGTCGATAAACATACCCTGGTCTTGGCAGTCAGCCAGTCAGGGGAAACGGCCGATACCCTGGCCGCGGCACGTGAGGCCCGTGCCAAGGGAGCAAAGGTGATTGCCATTTGCAATGTGGTGGGCTCCTCCTTGGCCCGTGAGGCTGACGGTATTTTATACACCTATGCCGGGCAGGAAATAGGGGTCGCTTCCACCAAGGCGTACACCGCCCAGCTGATGATGTTTTATTTAATAGCTTTGAAATTGGCCCAGGTCTACAAGAGCGTGACCCCCCAAGGATCAAAAGACATGGTCCGGCAATTGCTTCAGATACCGTCCTTGTATAGAGAAATTCTAAAAGACATGCATAATATCCAAAAAATAGCGGAAGCTAATTCGCATTTCGGCTGTTTTCTTTTTTTGGGACGGCATGTCAATTACCCCTCGGCCCTGGAAGGGGCCCTTAAGCTCAAGGAAATTTCTTATATTCCAGCTGAAGGGTATGCCGCCGGGGAGATGAAGCATGGCCCCATCGCCTTGATTGACGAATACCGGGCCGTGGTGTGCATTAATCCTCATTCCCATGTTTACGAAAAAATGTCTTCAAATATGCAGGAGATCAGGGCACGTAAAGGCAATGTGATTGCCATTGCTACCCGTGGGGACAAAGGGATCAAGTCTAATGCCGATTTTGTCATTGAAATTCCTGAGACTTCCGAGCTCTTGAGTCCTTTATTGGTCGCGCTGCCCCTACAGATGCTGGCCTATTTCATAGCGGTCAAACGCGGCTGCGATGTCGACCAGCCGCGCAACCTGGCCAAATCTGTCACCGTTGAGTAAAATGTTATACATCGTTTCCACCCCGATAGGAAATTTAAAAGATATAACACTCCGGGCACTTGAAACCCTTAAGTCCGTTGACCTGATTGCTGCCGAAGACACCCGCCACACCAAGATATTGCTCGATGCCCACCAGATCCAGAGACCCCTGACCTCTTTTTTTGAGCACAATCAGATCAAGAAATCTGACCATCTCTTGGGACTCCTCAAGATGGGAAAAAACATCGCTTTAGTTTCGGACGCGGGTACCCCGGGCATTAGTGACCCTGGATTTTTGATGGTCCGTCTCGCCCAAGAAAATAATATACCCATTACAGTTATTCCGGGGGTAAGTGCCTGCATTAGTGCCCTGACAGCGTCCGGCTTGCCGGCCCATCGTTTTGTGTTCGAAGGATTTTTGCCACCCAAAAGCGGGGCAAGGCGCAATAAATTGGCCGCTTTAAAAGGGCAGAAAACCACCTTTATTTTTTATGAATCACCTCACCGCCTACTTAAGACCTTAAAAGACATGCAGGACATCTGGGACGATCCCACGATCGTTGTGGCCCGTGAACTGACTAAAAAATTTGAGGAGGTCATTAAAGACAAGGCCAGCCGACTCATTGAACATTTCAACTTGCATCCCCCCAAGGGAGAATTTGTTTTGTTGAGCAATGAAGATGTGCAATTGACACACCCTAAAAGGGATGGTATAGTTTAAAAGACTTGAGCTTTACCTTTAATCCGGCTCTGTGAGGCCGGGAAGGGATTATATGAATATTTTTTTGATATCAAAATTAAATTTAAAACCCGCCTATTTTTTTATGAAAGCTGGCGGGTTTTCTTTTGCAGGGGGATGATATGGCGGTCGTTAAAATCATGGACCAAGAAGCTATCCGCCGCGCAGTCTTACGCATGGCGCATGAGATCCTTGAGAAAAACAAAGGTGTCGATCATTTAGCTTTTGTGGGGATCCGCACCCGCGGGGACATCCTGGCCCAACGGCTTAAAAAAGCGATCAAGGACATCGAAGGGGTCGAGGTGCCAACGGGGATTTTGGATATTACCTTATACCGCGATGATTTGACCTTGGTCGGAGTCAAACCTTTGGTCCGGGAGACATTGATTGATTTTGATATTACGGACATGAAGATCATTTTAGTGGACGATGTGTTTTTTACAGGTCGTACCATACGTGCAGGTCTAAATGCCCTGGTCGATTTTGGCAGGCCCGCGAGTATCCAGCTGGCTGTATTGGTTGACCGTGGGCATCGGGAACTCCCTATCCGCGCGGATTTTGTGGGCAAGAATGTCCCTACCGCTAAAACCCAGGATGTGCAGGTCATTTTGGGAGAGTCTGATGGAAAGACTGATGAAGTGGTCATGGCAGATTCCCATGGTTAAGCTTTATAGAAATCTGCACAACACCAGTTCATTAG
>CAYZLU010000176.1:0-5328 GCA_964479285.1 uncultured Planctomycetales bacterium
GCAACTGGCTGTTAACCAGTATGTCCGAGGTTCGAGCCCTCGCGGGGGAGTTTTTTGGCCGTTTGCGTAACCCATTGATATTAATGGATTTGTAAACGGCCTTTTTGTTAACCAGTTGCAAATAGCGCACCTTCAAGACCGCAATTCTTGGCCTTGAAAGATTATTTAATTCCTCGTCGATAAACTCATTGCCACCCAATAGACATCAATGCCAAAAATGCCAAAAATGCCCACAGTGTTACCAGCATTTTAAAAGTAGACACCTTTCAGTTTAAAACTGGACAGGCCAAAAGTCAGGGATTTTAAGCCGTTGGACTTTAACAAGTCTGCCATTGTGCCAAAAACGAAGTTCATAGAAGTCTTGATCAAGAACATAAGCTCTAATATCGACGGGGTAACGGGGTTCAACATCAGAGAGTTTGAAGTTAATGTTTTTAATGGTGACAGAGGAATAGCCATCAATATAGCGTTCAATACGTAGGGCAAAGATGTCTTTATAGCTTAAAAAAGGCTTAGGAATGGTCCAAGTACGGAATAAAGATTTTTTTGCCTCTAAAGCGGAATTAAATCTCTTGTTTGGGATTTCCATGGTGGTTGAGTGAACTTGCTTGTAGTTATAGCGATCGCGTTCCCAGTTTAGGATACGCTGGGCATGTTTGATATCTTTGACATTTTCACGGATACAAGTGCGAACAAGGTGATCTTGAAGCCAGCCATAAGGTCTTTCGATTTTGCCCTTGGCTTGAGGTGATAAGGCATAAATGGGTTTTATGCCACATTCTTTGATAGTTTGTTTCCATTGAGGGTCGACGTCGTCGGTAAACTTTTCATAGACGTTATGTCTTTGATCACGACCTTTAACATAACGGAAGATGGAATGACAGTCTGTATAGTAGGCTAAAGGAACGCCATATTTGGTGACAACTGATTGTAGAGCTTCAATATGGGCAATCGTTGATTCACGTTCAACTAATTTAGCATAAAGCATAAAACGGCTGTGGTCATCTAAAGAGGTTATAAGACACCATTTAACGCCAGCATCAGGTGCCCAGAGGTGGTAAGAGGCATCATGCTGGATTAATTCGCCAGCATGGGTAGTTAAAACCTCACGATCATGGGCTTTGGGGCTTTTCTTTTAGGCAGGTAAAAATCGTTGGCTTTAGCGTATTTAATTATTGTGTTTAAAGCAGCAGATTGCTTGTATTTGGTCTCTAAGCGTTTTTGAATGTAACTGTAGTTATACTTATAAAGCGGAACGTCCTTGTTTTTAATAGCCTTTTTGTCTATAGCGAGTTCAAGAGCAATGGTATCTTTGATTTCTTTAGCAATTGAACGTGTGGGAGTTGAACGCTTATAATCGACGGAGAATGTTGTTGGGTTTTCTCGATAGGCCTTAAGGGTTCTGAAGAACATAGCCTTCTTAACCCCAAGAATCTCTTGAAGATATTTGCGTTCAACTTCGCCTTTAATGTATTTTTCTAAAAGCTCTTTAACTTGCTCAGTTGTAAACTTGGTGTGGATTTGGCTGGCCATTTTGGAATCCTCCGTTTATTCCAAGTATGGCTTATTTGGGGCTAATTTGAGGCGTCTACTTTTAAACTGAAAATTCGCTATAAAGTGTCTACTTTTAATTTGCAGATGACACAAAAATGCCCACAGTGGCAAAGTCATAACAAAATATGCTATATTTAAGCTATATGACAAGTTATTTACGAGTTAGAGCTAATATAGCCCTTGGGCTTATTTTTACCTTTGGGGCCAATACATTAGGGCCTATGCCGCTGGCTAGGGCAGAGGATTTTCGTTTGCCTGTACCAGGGGTCATGGTCCACCTAAGCCCACTGTTCAATCCACCGATCTTAAAGGGAATCAAGATCCATCCGGATAATCCTTTTCGCTTTGATTTCATACTTGATAAAGGTGATAGCCAGTTATCGAAGAACGCCCTCAAAGATGAATCTAGAAAATTAATCAGGTATTTTCTGGCGAGTTTGACCATCCCTGAAAAAGACCTATGGGTCAATCTAAGCCCATATGAAAAAGACCGTATCATTCCTAAAAGTTTTGGTCTGACCGAAATGGGTCGTGACCTGCTTGCTGAAGATTATATGCTTAAACAAATCACAGCGTCTCTTATTTACCCTGAAGATGAGGTGGGAAAGAAATTTTGGAAACGCATATACGAAGAAGCAGAGAAGAAATTTGGCACGACAAATATTCCCGTCAACACCTTTAATAAAGTTTGGATAGTGCCAGAAAAGGCTGTTGTGTATGAGAACGCCAAGGCTGGAACGGCTTATGTTGTTGAATCGAAATTAAAGGTTATGCTTGAGCAGGATTATCTTTCGTTACAGAAGCATGAGGGTATTCAGTCGGATAAAGCACAGGTTGAAAATGCTAATCAATTGGGTAGTCAAATAGTGCGTGAAGTTGTAATTCCTGAATTAACCACGGAAGTCAACGAAAACAAAAATTTCAGCCATCTTCGTCAAGTCTACAATGCCCTCATCCTTGCTACATGGTACAAGAAAAGAATCAAGGACAGTATTTTATATCAGGCCTACGCAGATAAAAATAAGGTGGCTGGTGTCAATATTGATGATCCAAAAGAAAAAGAAAAAATATACCAGAGGTATTTACAGGCTTTTAAAAAAGGGGTGTATAACTATATTAAAGAAGAACAAGACCCTATCAGCCAGCAGGTGATTCCTAAAAAGTATTTTTCTGGAGGTGTGGCCCTTACATTTGGACAAGCAAACGGAGCAACACAATTAGCTGACAGCGGTATTTTTGAATTGCGGGAAGGCGATATCCCTTATTCAGCCATGATTAATGGCGATGAGGCCATGCTTATTGAATCGAGGGTGGGTGTCCAGACCATTCATGACCAGGCCATGGTAGGGGATAGGGAAGAAATGCTAAATGCCCTTAGAAGTGCCTTTCCTGAAGAAAGATTTCTTTTGTTAGCTATGCTTTTTAATATTACTCTCCCAGAGTTTATTAATCAATTAGTCTCTATTATTGAGGCTCCAGGAGAAGATTACCTGCCTGCAAAATTAAAACCAGTCATATGGAATGCTGTTCTTCAAGCAGCTAAAGACCCCACTCCAGAAAACACGAATACATTGCTTGCGCTTTTTAAACAATTTGGTTCTTTTAAGCGTGATCTTATGAAGCTAAAGGAGGATCAATTCGGCATAGATGTTATGGTAGCAGGGTTCAAACAAAGTATTGTGAGTACCATATTTATATTGCTGACTAAATCTCAACGGTATGAAATATTTAACGATGAATTGCAAGAAGTCGAGAAGTTGCCTAGATCTGAATTTTTTCCTGATGCGCCCTATAAAGAATGGGCAAATATTTTATTAGAAAGCGAACCAAATTCATTCTTAAATTTTATCGATGGACTTATCTATAAAGGGTTTGGTCGGGAGAAATCTACGTATGTTTTGTCTCGATTTATGAAAATATTGCCCCCAGATCTTAAGCGTCAAGCGGCAGAAAAAATCATTGAGCGTTTAAATGAGGGAGTTGTTCCTGAGAGAGATGACTATGATTTTGATCAGCTTTATTATCAAAGTATTGAGTCATTGCCAGAACGTGTCGGTGTGATTCATAACCTTAATGTCGTGAGGAGCATCTATGAAAACTTAAAAAGTAATTATGTTCTTACTCTTAAAGAAGGCGGAAATTGGCAAATGTTTGCAGCCAAATTCCTAACAGGATCGCTTTCTGATCAGGAAATTCGGTCATCTGATAACGAGGAAGAGATCACCGTAGTAGTTAAGATAAATCGGTATACACAGATTTAATCTATTACTGATGCGCTGAGTGTCTCGACCGCGGAGTTTTGAGGCCGTTTGCGTAACCCATTGCAGTATATGGATTTGCAAACGGCTTTTTTATTATCGATTAATTAAACGAACCCTTTAAGATTTTTTATTTAATTATTGTGTTAATATATCCGTCGACAAACAAGTTTTACCGATTCCCCCTATCGGATAAATTGTAAAGAATACCCTAAAGAAAGATTATTTAGTATAGTGTTAGAAATTATAGACAGTGTCTGGAAAATTGAAACGAAATCATTATCTCATCGGTAGAAGAATTTTTGTTATAATACATCCTCATTTTAATTCTGCGGCAGCTTGTCGCAGAATTGCAATTATCAAAACTAGCACAATTTGTGCAAGAAATGTGCTGAGATTAAAACTGAATTATAGGAGTAAAGTTAAATGGGGAAAAAATTACAAATGGTTCATAAAGACAGCAAGGTTATTCTTTATACCACGGCGGATGGTAAGGTTACCGTCGATGTGTTCTTTTCACGGGACAATTTTTGGTTGACCCAAAAGACTTTGGCAGATTTATTCGGGGTCAATGTTCCAGCGGTATCTCGGCATTTAAAGAACATTTATGCTAGCAAAGAACTTATAAGGGAGGCAACTGTTTCCAAAATGGAAACGGTTCAAACCGAGGGTGGGCGTAAAATTTCTAGGGATGTTGAGTATTATAATTTGGACGCCGTTATTGCTGTGGGGTATCGGGTCAATTCTATTAAAGCTACGCATTTTCGAATTTGGGCCACAAATACCCTTAGGGAGTTTATGGTTAAGGGGTTTGTTCTTAATGATGAGATGCTTAAAAATGGTAGGGCTTTTGGTGAAGATTATTTTGATGAACTTTTGGAAAGAATTCGGGAGATCCGTGCAAGCGAGCGCCGGGCATATCAGAAGATCGCTGATGTGTTTGAGCAATGCAGTAGTGATTATCAAAGTAATAGCGAGGAAACAAGGCTGTTTTATCAGATCGTTCAGAACCAGCTTCATTTTGCGACGGTTGGGAAGACAGCAGCAGAAATTGTTTATCAACGTGCGGATAGCAAAAAGCCATTTATGGGTTTGACGACATGGAAACATTCGCCGAAAGGGAAAGTGTTAAAGAGTGATGTTACAGTGGCAAAGAACTAATTGAATCAGGAAGAAGTGTCCAAGCTGAATCGTCTGGTGAGCATGTTTATTGATTTTGCTGAACTTCGAGCATTAAATCGACGTATTATGACAATGAAGGATTGGCTTATACAAATGGATAAATTCTTACAATTGACTGATCAACAGGCGCTTCGCCACTCAGGAAAGATTTCGCATGAGATGGCGGCCGCCAAAGCCCATCAAGAATATGATAAATTTCGGATTAAGCAAGATGGTGAGTATGTGTCTAATTTTGATCAGGAGTTTGCCAAGTATCTGAAGGGTAGTTCTGGATAACTAGGAATAGGGGTATATGGATCAAGAACGAATCGCCCTTGAGGATAGGATTAAGAAA
>CAYZLU010000177.1:0-379 GCA_964479285.1 uncultured Planctomycetales bacterium
TCATCATAAAATTCGTCGTCCTCACCGTCCCACTCACATCCAGCGTTTGGCCTGGGCTCACAGACCCGATACCCACATTGCCCTGCACCATCAAACCATTGGTTGGGGCCAAATCAGTAAGATAATTCAATCCTGTTCCTATGGCAGCGCCGCCATTAACAGTCAATCTACTCCCAGGAGTGCTTGTCCCAACACCTACATTACCGCCGCTGATTCCTAAAAATGAATTACCCGACACTGTCAATGTGTCAATGGACGAACCTCCCCTGAATGTTCCTCCATTGACTTCCAACCCATTGATAAACACGTCGTTTAAATACGTCGTCCCGTCTACTTCCAAATTATTTTCGATATAAACATCACCTGCTCCCATCGCATA
>CAYZLU010000177.1:389-5324 GCA_964479285.1 uncultured Planctomycetales bacterium
AAGACCCCCCCTGTGGAAGATGTCCCGACCCCCACATTACCCTGGGCTGTCAGGTCACCAGAAGAATCTATTCGGGCAACTTGAGAGGATGAAGAATTTTGAATGGACAGACCGCTGCTGCCATTACTGGAATCCAGTTCAGCTTGAATGTCTGAGGCCTGAGCAATTGAGGAAAAAAAGAAAATAAAAGAAAGGAAATAAATGCCGAGAAGAAAAAAATATCGTTTAGGATTCGTAAAGTTCATTAAGAGATTGCTTCGCTTCGCTCGCAATGACACTAATTAGTAATATATAAATGATTAAACTCATATTAACAAATCGTATAGTGCTTACAATATTTATTTGATATTTTTTGCACTGGTTTTAAAGGATATTCCGGCGGAGGAATGAAAAATAACTTGAAGGATACCAACAACTTATAGAATTTGCAATGATTGGAGCTTAAGAAGCAAATCGCGGGCGATTTTGACGGAATTTTCAGATGAACCGCCGTATTCCAAAAACACGCAAAAAGCTATGCTGGCTTTAGAAGACCTGGTATAACCGACAAACCAGGCGTGATTAGGTTTGCTGCGGACACTCTGGGCAGTGCCTGTTTTACCGTAAACATCTAAGCTGGGAACTTCTTTTAAATCATGCCCCGTCCCTTCTGGGTCATCCACTACTGCTTTTAAACCTTTTTGCACCGCACCCCAAGTTTGATCGCGTAATTTTACCCGGGGCCTTTTAGAGTAATCCATGACTGGGACTTCAATACCACCTACTTGGTTTACAACCCGCGGCCGCAAGATAACTCCATCATTGGCAACGGCCGCCATCATTACCGTTAATTGCAAAGGTGTCACCAGCGTATACCCTTGACCTATAGACAAATTCAAAACATCTCCTGCATACCATGACCTGTCCTTTGACGCCTTGGTCACTATTTTGCCTTTGGCCTCAAAAGGTAAATCAATACCTGTTGGGCGTGTGAGACCGAAGGCTTTGGCAAAAGCGCCAATGATAGGTGGAGTCACGAGCAGGCCGACATGAAAAAAATAAACGTTGCAAGAATGCGCCAAAGCAGCTTCCAAGTCCTGCACACCATGCACATGCGAACATCCGAAGCGTCTGCGGCCCACCATCATATACCCGGGACAGTCAAATGTCGTCGATGGAGTTATCTTATGCAGCTGGACAGCAGCCAGGGCCACCGGGATTTTAAACACTGACCCCGGCGGATATAGACCGGAAACGGCCCGATCAAGCAAAGGAGTCAAAGGGTCATTGAAATAAAAACGCAAATTATCATTCTTATTTTTATCAGTAAAAGCATTAAGGTCATAAGAGGGGGAACTGACGAGGGACAACAGCCCCCCATTGGTCAAGTCCATCACGATAATGCTCCCCCTGCTGCCATTTAATAACTCCTGGGCGGCATTTTGTACGCGCTGGTCGATAGTCAACACCACATCATTGCCAGCCAGAGGTTCTTTCAGCCCGAGCAAACGCACCTGATGGCCGCGGCTGTCAACTTCAATTTGGCGGCCACCGGATATCCCTTGCAATGATGCGTCGTACATTTTCTCGACACCAGTTTTCCCGACGAAACTTAAAGGTGTATACCCATACTGCTGGTTGTCCTCAACCTCACCTTCTTCGATCTTGCCCACATACCCCAAAACATGCGCCCCTGCATCATTAAAAGGATAATAACGTTCATAACCCTGCCGGACAACCAGGCCTGGATAAATAAACTTTTCCTCCTCGATCTTGACCGCCAATTCGCGGGAAACATCCTGTGCCAATATGACAGGGGCAAAAGGGGCCTGTTTTTTCAATTGAAATTGGCGCTCAAGAAACCCGGGGCTTTTATTTAACAATTGCCCCAAATAAATAAATAACGCATTTTTATCCACCACGTCCTCAGGGATGACCCCCACCTGAAAGGCAACGCGGTTGTCCGCTAAAACAACACCATTGCGGTCCAAAATCCTTCCCCGAGGACCATCGGTGGGGACCACCCGGATACGGTTATTCATGCTTTGACGGTGATAATAGCCGCCATGGATGACCTGCATATAAAATAAAGAACAAATAATCAGGCCCAGAAAGAAAAAAATGATGGATTGGATGATGTTGAGGCGCATGTCAAGATTTTAACGTAAAAAAAATACTGATGTTTTTTAATTGCGCGAATACATACGTAGCGGCTATCATCGTGGTCAACAGTTGCGGGACCAGGACACAAACCAACAGTTCTCGCAAATGCACTTCATGGTTCATGTTTATCAATATTGCCTGCACGATAAAACATCCGATGACAACAAAAAAAGCAACCAAACTCCTGGAAAACCTAGAACCCGGCTCATATAGATACCGGCGCGCGAATGTAGCCACATAGCTGCCTGTAATATAGACCAGGACAAAGGTCCCAAAGGGCGCAACACCCGATGAGTCCTTGAGTATGCCGCAAAAAACAGCGGCTATAATGCTAAAGCGTATGCCCAAATACAGGTTAAAGAATATCACCACTAAAATCAAAAGCTCGGGCTTACCCCATTGCCCCCAAAAATTATACAACAAAAACTCCAGGGCAAAGCCCAAATAAGAAACCAATGCTATGACTAAGATCCGTTTCATAACAATTCGTTTTCCATGCGTTGCATTTGGATTTTTTTAAGAGGATCATGATCATCAAAACCAGCCAGGTGCAGGATGCCGTGTATCACGTATAAAATAATTTCATTCTCCGTCGACGTATGATGCACCCTGGCGTTGATACAGGCCATTTGCGGGCAGATGATTATTTCACCAAACATACCACCAAGGTCAAAACTCAAAACATCAGTAACGTAGTCATGCTTCAAATATTTTCTATTGACCGCACGCATGCGCTTAGGACCGACAAAAACGATGGAAAGAAAAGTAGGGACAGACACTACTTTCTTTAATAGAAAGTAGTGTCTGTCCCTACTTTTCTCAAGTTTACGAAACGCTGTTTTTGCCGCCTTGAGGACCCTGGCCTGGGGGATCGGTATCTTCTTTTGAAGATTTTTTAGGGTTATTTCCATTGGATTTTTCTGGATACTTTACACGGCCATGGTACATGGCGCTCAGGACGCGCGCGAAGGTCGACGCGATCGTATCGATCTCTCTTAATGTCAAATTGCATTCATCGAGCTGTCCGTCGATGAACTTGTTATTGATCACTTTACGCACCACATCTTCAATGCGCTTAGGGCTGTGCTCATCTGAAGCCCTGGTAGCACCCTCGACAGAGTCGGCCAAAAGCACAATGGCCGTTTCTTTGCTCTGCGGCTTGGGGCCGGGATAACGGTAATCTTTTTCTTCCAGGCCCTCTGTCTGCCCTTCGGACAAAGCTTTCTGATAAAAATAATGCATGAGGCTTGTCCCATGATGTTCCGGGATAAAATCAATAATACGATGGTTCAAATGGTGTTTGTGCGCCAGCTCTATCCCTTCCTTGACATGGTTAAAGATCACCAAACGGCTCATGGACGGCTCTAATTCATCATGTTTGTTCCCGACGACCATTTGGTTTTCAGTAAAATATTCGGGATGTACCATTTTACCGATATCATGATAATAAGCCCCCACCCTGACTAAAAGGGAATGTGCGTCAATGGCATCAGCCGCCGCTTCCGAAAGATTACTGACAATCAAACTATGATGATATGAGCCCGGCGCTTCCACCACCATCCTTTTTAATAAAGGATGGGATGAGTCTGAAAGCTCCAACAGCGTGAAATTGGTGATCTCACCGAATATCGTCTCAAAAACCTTGGAAGTCGCTATGACCACCACAGCGCACAAAAAACCATTAAATATCAAAGGCAATAAAACATGCATCACATTGTCCCGATTGATCACTGGATTAATCAACAACGCGCAGATCACCTGGATAATGGCCACATATATCCCCGCTTCAATCAACACTCCACGGGTCCGCGCGTTACGCACCTTGTACGCCCCGGCCAAGCTGCCTAAAAAGAAAACCAACATTTCATTGAGGTCAAACCCCAAAATGACTCCGGCAAGCGCCGCCCCTAAAAAAGCCATCATAAAACTGATCTGAACGTCATTAAACAAGAGCATTGTCAGCATCGCAACAGAAGCAACAGGTAAATAAAAATAATTAAGATGGGTATACACCTTGACAGTGTGTGCAGCAAAAACGAGCAATGCTAAAAGCAACGACAGGTGCAGAAAAAGCCGGGATTTGACATTCTTAAAATATAATAAATGCACCCCTGAAAAGAACACCAATAAAGGAATGATCAAAGGAAGATTTAAAAAATAACAAAAAATCACCAGGCCCAGGAAGGTCACGGCCACCATGATGCCTGGGTCACGGGAAAACGGTTCTTTAAGGCTGGGGTTCATGAGGTATCAATGTTTATGATTACCGTTAGTCTGCGCGTAGGCCTCGATGATCTTTTGCACCAATTCATGACGGACGGTGTCTTCGCTCGTCAAATGGATAAATTTGATCTCTGGAACATTACCTAAAATCCGATTGGCCTCTGCCAGGCCATTATTATCGGGTGCCGGCAAATCACTTTGGGTCACATCCCCAATGACCACTACTTTTGAATCAAAACCCATACGGGTCAAGAACATTTTCATCTGGTCCGGACGGGCATTTTGGGCCTCATCCAAAATAACAAAAGCTTCATTGAGCGTACGCCCCCGCATGAAGGCCAAGGGAGCGACCTCAATGATACCCTGTTCGTTGTAATGCTCGACTTTCTCGGGCTCCATCATGTCATAAAGAGCATCATATAAAGGACGCAGGTACGGCAATACCTTTTCCACCATGTCCCCGGGCAAAAACCCCAAGCTCTCCCCTGCCTCCACCGCCGGGCGGGTCAAAATGATGCGGCGCACCAGCCCTTTTTTAAGGGCATTGACCGCCATGGCAATGGCTAAATA
>CAYZLU010000178.1:0-5286 GCA_964479285.1 uncultured Planctomycetales bacterium
GGGAGGGGAATTTGGTCAATATCTCCTACAATTCTCTTCACAATGCTGCCTTAATCCTGGTCGTCATCATGGTCTTTATCATTTCCTTGATCGCCCCAATGTTTATGTCCTTCGCCATCTTTACCAAATCCACCCATGTGCCCGAATTTATGGTGTTCATGCATCATCATTTTTCTGGCCTTTTCCAGGGCCATGTAGCCGGCGAATTGTTCAGGCGTCAGGATTTTCTTGATCTCTAAAAGGGAATTTAAATGATTGTTAAGCATTTGGGATTGAATGGTTTTAAGCTGTGTTTGAATGTCGTTGATCTTGTTCATGTCCGGTGTCGCCTTGACGATCTCTGCGTCAAACGCTTCTCTAGTAGCCTTCATCTGTTCGAAAACACTTTTCATGGCTGTTTCTTGTTTTTCACGGCTGTCTTTCAATTGCTTTTCTTGATCCTCTGTCAAGTTAAGCACCTTGGCCATCATATGGTCCCGTTGACCATGCCAATCCCCTCCATGATGGGAAGGATCTTTATCAGTCACTGCATTGTCTGCCCAAACCAAAGGTGCCACCAATGCCATTAACACCACCGTTAAGCCTGTGATTTTTGTCTTTAATAACATACGAACCTCCCCATTGTCCGGTTGATTTTCGTTCTTTCACTTACTTAGACAATGGGAATTGCCAAAAAGTTCCAGAATTACTTTTCTTTCCGAGCTACTGCGAGTGTCCGTCAAGCGGACCATCCGCCACCGAGGGCTTTATAAAGAGAGATCAAATTGGTCAGGCGGTCGACACTGACCTGGATAAGGTTTTCTTGCGCGGTGTACTTGTCCTGCTGGGCCAAAAGCACGGTTAGATAATTATCAATGCCGCTATGATAACGGGCGCTTGCTAAATTGTAACGTTCCTGCTGGGCCTGGACTAAATCCAGTTGTGCCTTGACCTGCTCGTTTAGAGTGTCCCTGGCCACGAGCGCATCAGAAACCTCCCTGAAAGCGGTTTGGATGGCCTTTTCATATTGGGCAATTTGGATCTGTTTACCTACCTCTGCGGCATTCAAATTCGCCAAATTAGTGTTTTGATTAAAAAGAGGCAGAGAAATTTGCGGGGAAAAACTCCAGACCTGGGTGCCGGACGTAAAAAGTTTGGCTAATTGCACACTGGCAGTCCCATCTGAGGCGGTCAAGGTGATCGTCGGAAAGAATGACGCGCGCACAGCTCCTATATTGGCGTTGGCGGCTTTAAGTTGATGCTCCGCCTCCAAGATATCTGGACGACGCTCTATCAAACCTGAAGAAAGGCCCACCGGTAAATCAGACACAAAATCCTGAGAACCGAGAGATTGTGCCGATGGAAGATCATCAGGCAGAGGCTGCCCAACCAAAAGGACCAAGGCATCCTGGGCCTGGGCAAGCTGGCGCTTATAATTGGCGATGGCCACCTTTGCTGTCTGTACCTGGGTTTGCGCCAAGCGCAGGTCCAACGCTGAGGAATTGCCCAGCTGGTAACTTTTATCAATTAATTCATAATAAGATTCAACCGATGTAAGTGTTTGCTGCAATAGTTCCAACTGCTCATCCAAGGCACGCTCGGTCAAATATTGCACAGCCACCTCTGCCACCAGAGAAATTTGGGCGGCACGGGAAGCTTCCTGTGTCGCCAAATATTGTTCTACCACCTGGGCCCTGAGGCTGCGGATATGCCCGAATAAATCAACTTCATAGGATGTGTTTACGCTGGCATTATAGTTACGCAGCTTAATATACTTGTTGCTAGTGCCTAATTCACGTTGACGCAAACCAGAGGCATCAACTTCAAAACTTGGCAAATAGGCATATTGCACGATTCGGTATTGATCGCGGACCTGCTGGACATTTAAAAGGGCCACCCGGTAATCCCGGTTATTATTCAAGGCCAATTCGATGGTTTTCTGCAAGCGTGGATCTTTAAAAAAGTCGTGCCAGCCGATTTCGTAGGCCGATGCACTGTCCGACTGCGCTTGGGGTGTAGTATAAGGAAATTGAGACGGCACCGGTAAGGATGGACGAAAGTACGTCGGGATAAAGGTGCAGCCGGATAAAGTCACGCACAAAAATATAAAAAAAAAGAATTTACTCATTATGGTTTATCTAACCCCTCTTAATTGTCCTTACTTGAAGATGTCACCCCCGAACGTTTTAATCGGGGGTCCAGAGTTTGCGCAATTGCTGGATTCCCGACGATCAACTGTGAGTGTCCGGTTTGAGGACCAGAAGCATTCGGGAATGACAGTTTTTTGTCTTTAGGCATAAAAACCCTTCGTACCGCCACATAAAATACCGGCACTAAAAATATGGCCAGGACCGTGGCTGTAAACATTCCCCCAGCCACACCTGTCCCAATGGCATGCTGGCTGGCTGAACCAGCACCGGTGCTCAGCGCCAGCGGTGTGACCCCTAATATAAATGCAAAAGAGGTCATCAAGATCGGGCGTAACCGCAAGTGTACCGCTTCCAGGGTCGCTTCAACCAGTCCTTTGCCCTGCTTTTGAAGGTCTTTGGCAAATTCAACGATCAAAATGGCATTCTTCGTCGACAATCCGATAATGGCCAAAAGACCGACCTTAAAATAAACGTCGTTGGGCATGCCGCGCAGGGTGGCCGCAAGTAATGAGCCCAATACCCCCAAAGGTACCACCAGCATGACTGCAAAGGGGATGGACCAACTTTCATAAAGGGCTGAAAGGGCCAAAAATACAACGATGATAGAAAGTGTAAACAATGCCGGGGCCTGCGCGCCGGAAAGGCGTTCTTCAAAAGACTGGCCTGTCCATTCAAAACCAATCCCCCGTGGCAATTGTTTGATCATCCCCTCCATCGCCTTCATCGCATCCCCCGTACTTTTGCCGGGAGGGGTGGAACCGACGATTTCTACCGCCGGGAAGCCATTATAACGCTGCAGCTGCGGAGAACCGTAGATCCATTGCAAGGTGACCAAACTGGACAAAGAAACCATTCCCCCATGGCCATTACGGACAAATACCTTACTAATGTCCGACGGCAGCATACGATAAGGAGCATCCAGCTCCACAATGACCCTCTGCACGCGGTTGCCGTGGACAAAATTATTCACATAATAGGAACCGAAATTCGCCTGCAAGGCAGTATTGATATCACCCAGTGACACACCCAGGGCGCTGGCCTTGTTTTCGTCAACATTGATCTTTAATTGGGCCGCGTCTTCCAGGCCCTGCATGCGTACACCCACCACATTGGGGTCCTTGGCGGCCAACGCCATCAATTGATCGCGCGCCTGCATGAGTTTATCATGGCCCAAACTTGATTGGTCCTCCAACTGCAGGTCAAAACCTGATGAAGTGCCCAATTCCGGTATGGGCGGAAGGTTGACAGGGAAAATGATGGCGTCCTTGATTTGAGAAAACGCGCCAAACGCGCGGCGGATGATTGCTGGCGCCTTATGGGCGTCCCCCGGACGAAGGGCCCAGTCCTTCAAACGGATAAAGGAAAGCGCGGAATTCTGCCCCCGCCCATTAAAACTAAAACCCGCGACCGTTATGATCTTGTCGACTTCCGGCTGGCTTAAAAAATACTTTTCTACCTGTTTGAGCACGGCCAGGGTACGTTCCTGGGTGGCTCCAACAGGTAATTGAATGTTGGTAATAAAATACCCCTGGTCTTCTTCCGGAAGGAATGATGAAGGCAGGCGGACAAACAAGAAAGCCACCAACAGAATAATTGCCGCGTAAATAATAAAATAGCGACCGGTTTTTTGAAGCATGCGGCCCACCACATTTTGATATTTATTGGTGGCTGATGAGAAACCACGGTTAAACCATCCAAAAAAACCTGATTTTTGCTCATGATGGCCTTTTTCGATGGGTTTAAGTAAGGAAGCGCACAAAGCCGGGGTCAGGGACATGGCCAAAAAGATTGAAAATAGCATGGAAGCGATCAAAGACAAAGAAAACTGGCGGTAAATCGCACCCACTGAGCCGCTGAAAAAAGCCATGGGGATAAATACCGCCGTCAATACTAATGAAATGCCGATCAAGGCACCGGTGATCTGTTCCATCGCCTTGCGGCTGGCATCGCGGGGAGAAAGCCCCTCGTCCCGCATGATGCGCTCGACATTTTCAACGACCACGATGGCATCATCGACCAAAATACCGATGGCCAACACCATGCCAAACAGGGTCAGGACATTGATGGAAAACCCAAAAGCCTTCATGACCACAAAGGTCCCCATCAACGCCACGGGCACCACAATCGTTGGTATCAAGGTGGTACGGATGTTCTGTAAAAATAAATACATGACCAAAAACACCAGAAAGATGGCAATCAAAAGCGTTTTAATGACTTCTTTGATGGAAATCCGCACGAAGGCCGACTGGTCTAAGGGATAATCCACTTGCACGCCAGGCGGAAAAAACTTGGACAAGGCAGTCACCTTAGCATGAATGGCATCTGCCGTGGCAACGGCATTGGCCGTCGGTGAAAGTTTGATGGCCACGGCCGCGGAAAAATGCCCGTTTGTACGGGCCCGTGTCGAATAATCCAGACCGCCTAAAGCGACCCTTGCGACATCACGCACATAGACCCTGGACCCGTCGGGGTTGACACGCAGGATGATATTCCCAAACTCTTCAGGGGTGCTTAAGGTGCTTCTGCCTTGCAAGGTGATGTTGAGCTGTTGGCCTTTGATGGAAGGACGGTCGCCTAATTGCCCCACCGGGACCTGGATGTTCTGCGCCCCGATGGCATTAATGACATCGTTGGCCGTCAGATTATAACTATAAAGTTTTTGAGGGTCCAGCCAGATACGCATGGCATTTTCAGTGCCGAACATGTTGGCTTCTCCAACACCGGAAACGCGGCGGATGGGATCAAGGACGCTTGAGGAGATATAATTGCCCAGGGCGATTTCATCCATGCTTCCATCCGGTGTCGAGAGGGTAAAAAACATCAGGTAATTACGGGTGGATTTGGTGACCGTGACCCCTGCCTGCTGGACGATTTGCGGTAAAGCAGGTATGGCTAATTGAAGTTTATTCTGCACTTGCACTTGGGCCACATCGGGGTTGGTGCCTGGCTCAAAATAAACAGTGATGGTAGCCAATCCGCTGGAATTGCTGGTGGAAGAAATATAAAGCAGATGATCAATACCATTGATCTGTTGCTCAATGATGGATGTGACTGTGTTTTGTAAAACTTCCACAGAAGCACCGGCGTAGGAGGTATTGATCGAAATCGAAGGCGGAGCGACGCTGGGATACTGGGCCACGGGCAATTGGTTGATGGC
>CAYZLU010000179.1:0-5277 GCA_964479285.1 uncultured Planctomycetales bacterium
CGAACGGCTAAAAAGAACATCATGGCAATTGATCTGGTTTAAAAGGCTTTTTAATTTCGCGGTCAGGCGCTTATGGCCTTCCAGGTTATTCGGGGTGTAATGGAGCGACATCTGGCCCTGTTTATCAATCAGTAAACGGTTATTGGGATCAGGCAAATCTTCGGAAGTCAGCCAAAAATCAATGGCGTGCCGGGCGATGGCATCAAGGATGGATTTAGGCACAAATTTGGGTGCGTCCCCCTTAAGTATCTCGCCGTCAGTCTTGCCTAACATCTGTATATGGCCCATGGGGTATTCCCACTCGCTTCCGGCGAAATAAAAATCATTCAAAGCAAGGGTCTTTTGAAATACAGTTTGGTTCTGGTCCTTAGAGATGGCCATAAAAGCAGAGTTATTGTGGCACATATAATGCCGCCCTACCACATCCGAGTTGTTGGCCAGGCCATCAGGGTGCTTATCATTCAAGGAGCGCAACAATAATGCCGCGGAATTAATGGCCCCGCAGGAAACCACCACCGTATCAGCACTGTATTGCTCATTTAAACCATTGCGCTGCGCATGCACGATGTTCACGCGTCGCCCGGAGGGGTCGGTTTGAAGGCGGGAGACAAAGGTCTCGGTCAATAAACTCACATTGGGACATGCCAATGCCGGACGGACACAGATCATCTCAGCGTCAGATTTGGCATGGACCAGGCATGGAAAGCCGTCACAGGTCGAGCAGCGGATGCATTTGCTAAAGGCCCTGTTTTTCTCGAGAAGACGCACACCCAAAGGTAAATGAAAAGGGCGATACCCTAAAGCTCGTAAATCATCAGCAAGTTTTTGGATACGCGGTTCATGGCTGACCGGAGGGAAAAGATACGGGGCGCTCGCCGGGCCTTCCGTTGGATCAACACCATGTTGGCCGTGGACATCATAAAGATGCTCGGCCCTGGTGTAATACGGCTCCATCTGTTCATAACCAAGCGGCCACGCCGGTGAAATCCCGCCATGGTGGCGCAGTTCGCCAAAATCCTGCGGGCGCATGCGCAAAAGTGCAGCCCCATAGACCTTGGTATTGCCGCCGACATAATAATGGATGCCCGGATGAAAAGGCCGGCCGTCTTTATCGATCCACGTCTCATGGGCTTTGTATTTGGAATCAGTAAAAACAGCGCGGGAATCCCAGTTGTCTTTTTCTTGAGGAAGAAAGGGACCTCGCTCCAAAATCAAAATGCGTTTGCCCGTTGGTGCCAGGGCATGCACCAAGGTGCCACCACCTGCTCCAGTACCAATGATAATCAAATCATAGTGATCTATCGCCATAGAAATCTATTTTACACTATTATGACCGATCAATAAACACTTCATTTGCCACATCGTCCTGACCGAAAGCGCCGGGACCCCTCGCAACGACATTAAAAAACCCTCTGCAACCTTTCGGTCACAGAGGGTTTGGAAATACAAGAACTTGATTCTTATATTTTTACAACGTTTTGAGCTTGTTCACCCTTAGGGCCGTTGACGATTTCGAACTCAACATCTTGTCCTTCGCCGAGTGATCTGTACCCTTCACCTTGAATTGCAGAGTGATGCACAAACACGTCTTTGCCGTTTTCAGGAGTAATAAATCCAAAACCTTTTTGGTCGTTGAACCATTTTACTTTACCTTTAACCATAATCTTTGAAACCTCCTTTTTGTTCAAAACTTGAGTCCCTTTGCGTGATCCATAAAAAAACCGCCAGGCTTGGAAATCTACACCGTGCGGTCTAAGATCACAATCCTTGAATCGAACTCGTTACATAGTATGCCCTACTTTTAATGGTTTGTCAAATTAATTTACAGGATTTTCTTTTTTGGATGCTTCTAGATATTCCCAACGCTGATAGGCCTCTAAAAGTTCCTGGGCCAGGGACTCAGACCGGGAATTGACCTGGGCAATTTCTTTAGGGTCCTTTTGATAAAAGCTGACGTCCGCCAATAACGCAAAGATTTCTTCTTGTTCAATTTCCAATTTTTCGATCCTCAGGGGTAGGCTTTCTAGCTCGCGCTCTTCTTTAAAAGAAAGTTTTCTTAAAGTCAGAGGCTTAATGGATATTGGCTTTTCTTTAACAGATGTCAGTTGCGGTTTAAGATTCGGTATCTTGACTTGACGCTGATTGACCCAATCATCATAGCCGCCTGGAAATTCACCTATTTCACCTGCCCCATCCAGAACCATGGTTGAGGTGGCCACATTATTCAAAAAAGAACGGTCATGGCTGACTAAAAGCAAGGTTCCGGAATACTCCATCAACAATTCTTCCAAAAGTTCCTGTGTCTCGATGTCAAGATCATTTGTCGGTTCATCCATGACCAGGAAATTAGACGGCTTGGTAAAAAGCCTGGCCAAAAACAAACGGTTACGTTCGCCGCCCGAGAGGACCTTGACCGGCGTACGGGCGCGGTCCGGGGTAAACAGGAAATCCTGTAAATAGCCGATGATGTGCCGGGGTTTGCCGTTGATGGTAACGGTGTCTCCTCCGGGGCAAACACTTTCAATGACGGTCTTTTCTTCATCAAGCTGCTGGCGTAATTGATCATAATAGGCAATTTCCAAATTGGTGCCTAATCGTACCTTGCCCTTCTGGGGCTCTAACTGGCCTAATAAAATACGCAATAAAGTGGTTTTGCCGCAGCCATTGGGGCCGATGACCCCTATTTTATCGCCGCGCATGATTTGAGTGGAAAAATCTTTGATCAGGCATTTGTCCCCATAAGAAAACCCAAGGTGCGAAGCCTTGATGACCAAATGCCCCGAGGCCTCGGTTTCCTGGGCCTTCATGCGTACCTGGCCGATGAGCTGGCGTTGGGACATTTTTTCTTCACGCAGGCGCTCCAGGGCCTTGACCCGGCCTTCATTGCGCACCCGACGGGCTTTGACACCCTTACGGATCCAAATTTCTTCTTCAGCTAATTTTCTATCAAAATCAATACGCTGGGCAGCTTCGACTTCCAGGGCCTGGGCTTTTCGTTCCAAGAAAGTCGGGTAATCGCAGGACCAGCTGAAAACCTTACCCCGGTCAAGCTCCACAATCCTGGTGGCCAAATGCTGCATAAACATGCGGTCGTGAGTGACAAAAAATAAGGTACCCGGATAATTCTTCAAAAATTCTTCCAGCCAATTGATGGAGTCAATGTCCAGATGATTGGTAGGCTCATCCAAAAGCAGGACTTCAGGCTTTAAAACCAGTGCCCTGGCTAAAAGCACGCGGCGTTTTTGACCGCCGGACAATTTTTCAAAATCCGCCTCGCCATCGAGTTTCATCTGGGACAATACGAACTCAACCTCAGCATTAATGTCCCATCCGCCGCTGCTGTCTAATTCAGTTTGTAAAATGTCTAACTGACGCATCAATTGCGGAGTGTTCTCGGTGTGCAGGCGATGCACCACATGATGATAATCGCTTAAAAGTTTGGCGCGAGGGCCTAAACCAGCGAACACAATATCAAACACAAGGCCTTTGATGTCATGGGGGACTTCCTGAGGCAGGTGGGTGACCTGGGTCCCCTTTTGATAAACGATCTCTCCTTCATCGATGGAAACTTGACCTGCCATCACCTTCATCAAGGTCGTTTTACCGACTCCGTTGCGGCCCAGCAAGGCAATGCGCTCACCTGGCTCAACCTGAAGGCTTAATCGATCAAATAAAAGCGGGCCGCCAAAGGCCACGGATATTTCCTGCAAACTGATTAATGCCATTAGATGAAAGACCTCCTCATTGCTTGCTCTCCGACACTCTCTTCAAGCCGAAAGATCCCCTGCTTCTTGCTCGGCAATCCTTCCTTCAAGTCGAGTAGTCTACTACAGAGTGAGGGATTTAGCTATCTTTTAACATCTTTCGGTCAGCCAAAGGTGGCCAGTAATTCTTTATTGGTGGGGAATTGCTGGAGTTTTTTAAGCAGATTTTGGGCCGCTTCAACGGAACCAAGCCCTGCTAAAGAGCGCCTTAATTTTTCGACTGCTTTATATTCGTCAGGCTTAAAAAGCAGTTCCTGCTTGCGGGTGGCACTCTTGGAAATATCAATGGCCGGAAAAATGCGGTGATTGGCTATCTCCCTTGAAAGGACAACTTCCATGTTTCCTGTGCCTTTAAATTCCTCAAAAATGACTTCATCCATGCGGCTGCCGGTTTCAATCAAGACCGTGGCTAAAATAGAAAGTGACCCTCCATTTTCAATCTTGCGGGCGGCGCCAAAAATGCGGCGAGGCACCTCCAAGGCGCGGGCATCGACCCCGCCGGAAATCGTGCGTCCGCTAGAGCGGACTTGCGCGTTGTGGACCCGCGCCAATCTCGTCAGAGAATCAATAACAATCATCACATCCCCGCCTGCTGCCACCTCAACAAAGGCCTGACGCATCAATTTATCCGCGATTTCAATATGGTTCTCATAACTTTGGTCCGAAGAAGAATAGTGGACTTCACCCGGAATGGTCCTCTTGAATTCCGTCACCTCTTCAGGCCGCTCATCAATAAGCAGGCAATAAATTTTTAATTGTGGGGTTCCACGGGCCACTGCCTGACAAATGTGCTTCAAAAAAGTGGTTTTACCAGAACCCGGTGGTGCTACGATAAGCCCACGCTGCCCCATGCCAATGGGACAGACCAAATCCATGGCGCGCATGGTCAATTCCTGACTTCCAGCTTCCAGGCGTATACGGGGAGAAGGATCAATCGGAGTGCCAGCCAAAAATTTCTTTTCAGCCTCATCCACACGCCTTGGCGGCGTTGGACGGGCATGTTGATTAGCTGGACGGTAAGAATTATAGGGACGCATGATTATAATGTATCTTTAAAACGCAATAACTGCCCGCGGGGTGGATCGCAGACCCAAATATTATTTTGATCATCGCCGACAACACAATGAGACCTTTTGTCTGCAGGAGCTTCAGCCAGTAATGAAAGTTTACCCTGAGGTGATACTCCTATTATTGAAAGGGTGGCATTCTTGGAACTGGTAAAGTACAAATGGGAAAGCTTTGCATTATAACTTATCACATCAGCCCCGGGATCGGTTGCTAAATCACTTATTTCTTTATTATCGTGGTTTAAATCAAAAACCACGGCCTTGCCTTCAGCACAAGAGACAAAAAGAAGGCCCCTTTGCTCATCCAAGGCATCTCCGCGTGATTTTTCGCATCCATTCGGCCAGGTAACAATGATCGCATGAGATTTTAAATCAATGGCTGCGGCTTGAATCCCTAAATTAGTATACGCGCGTCCTCGAATATGATCAATCATTAAAGCCTCTGG
>CAYZLU010000180.1:0-5259 GCA_964479285.1 uncultured Planctomycetales bacterium
AGGCACAAGCAGTCCCAATGATGCCCTTGATGGCAATAACAGTGGCCCATCCTGCGCATGTCAAGATCAAGACAGCCTCGAAGCTATCACATGGGACGAAACAACTATTGCCGCCCATGCCTGTGATGAAGGAACTCCTACTACCATTACCAGCAGGTGTAGAACCATTACCTGATGCAGGCAAGTACATGCAAACACCGCCCCATGTAAAAATCCCAACCAAAAGGACCACCTCACCGGTCAATGGAACAGTAACACCCAAGCCGGCAGAGAATACTCCAGCAGGAGATTCATCCGCAGATTCGACAACAATGGCAGCGGTACCAACCAGACCAGGGCTATCGATGGAGGAGATGGCAAAGCAGATCAAGGATGGTGACGATAATATAGGGAAAGTCACAGGCTACAAGGGGCTGTTTATTAATATCGCCTATGCGAGAAGAGATAAGGGCCAAGCACTTTGGGGCAAGATCTCGGATGCGTTGTATTTTAAGGCGACAAGTGATGGGTGGGTGCCGCTTAGTGAAGGGAATGTACCGCCTGATGTCAAAGAGGCCCTTGGCATACAGGTAAGTTATCCTTTGGTACTGCAAGTCGACATAGACCATATCGGCGATATTGTCAATGACGCCAATTATTCAGCCATGGAGAACAATGCAAAGCTAGCCTTATTGGGCAGCATTAGCCAAGAGCAGGTAGGCAAAGAGAATTGGACAGATGTGTCGCAAAAGATGATTGGCTATGGTTTAGGGCAGTCCATAAGCCCAACAGAGCTGCGGTTAAATCTGGCCACGTGGGCAGATAGCAAAGACAATCTTTCGCCAATTGTTCATCAGCTATTTGATCAAAGCAATGCTAAATTCCTGCCTATATTGCAAGAGGTACTGGCAGGGTCGTTAAATACAGAGATTGCCAAGTTCTATGATCCTCATATACCGAGGGCAAACGTTCTTAATAAAAACGGTACAGTTAACGATGCAGAAGTAGCAATGGCCATGCTGCCAAAGCCGAACACAGAATTAGACAACAAGAAGATCGAATTGGCCCAGGGACAGATCGATGAAGCAGCTGAAAGGCAAGCAGTGGAAGACCAACAGAAAGAAGCTGCTCAAGATGCCCAGGATTTGGCGGCCAAATCGAGCAATAATTTGAGTAACGAAAATACGAGTGGTACCAGCGACGATGATAAGACCGAGCAACAAATCGCCCAATTGCAGCAAAACCAGCGTGACTCACTCTCAACCCTGCAAAAGGTATCGAGAAGCCATAAGATTGAGGGTAGCGACCAAATCTTGAGCATTTACGCGAGCCTTCAAAGGCAAGGGAATAGCGCATTATCTGGTTTGGCAAAGGTAGGAGGCGCATCGGTGGGCCTGCAAATCGGCGGTAAAGCAGCTCCCTATTTTAATGGGGCCGTTGATTTTAATGGGCTTTTTGTCCAAAGAAATATTATCGGGTCCTGGAATAAATTTTTTACCGGTTTGGGATTTATTCAGAGCATCACGGAGATCATTCAACAATCAGACAATTTAAGCACGACAGGCGGTGTGATTGTTCTATCGAGTGGACATAAGGGAATATCTTTATTTACCAAGCAGCAAAAGTTTTTCCCCTTTGCGCATGTCAATCCTCAGGCCGTCAGAATAGAGGAATTGAGTCCCAAAGACCACTTTGGCTTTTTGTTACCGAGCCAGAATGCATTATCGTGGTTACAAGGAATGTTCGTCTACGATCCCCACTATTCCGCAGTGGTAAAGCCCAGCTTGCAGATGCAGGCAGCTATGATGGCAGCATGGCTTAACTCTGACCCCAGCCTGGAATATTGGATACAGCGTACCGGCCCTACGCAAAATATCTGGAGACATAAGATTGGGACGAAGGAGTGGTGGCTGTTGTCTAGCGCAAATATGTATTATCCGCAAGCTGATAAGGCGAGGAGAGGATGGGAAACTCAAACCTTCTTGCGCGCTGCGAAAAGCTGGATGCCAGAAGGCTGGCTTCCTGTAATCGGGATAAAAGACTTAAGGCAGGCAGTGGTTGAAATCATGGCCCTCAAGAGACATGGGTATCGTATTAATCCCCTCACGCATGAATTGCATGTGTTCAACAGTTATGAAGAAAGAACTAACCCATTCCCTGGGGCTTCTATGC
Source organism: uncultured Planctomycetales bacterium (assembly GCA_964479285.1). Lineage (GTDB taxonomy): Bacteria > Omnitrophota > Gorgyraeia > Zapsychrales > Fredricksoniimonadaceae > JABDGZ01. The sequence goes on from CAYZLU010000180.1 coordinate 2,152, forward strand.
CGAAAATTGATAAGACCAGACACATGATTCCCACGGATGCCGCGGGCGATCCGGTCATGACTCTTGGTCCTGAAACTGGAAATCAGGCGGGACCAGTATGGATTGATCCAGCCACCGGGGACATCGTGGTAGCTGGTCTTGAAGATATCCAGATGGAATATAGCATGCGCCATGACGGCGCTGGGAAAAATGGCGTGCCATGGATGATCATTCAGACACACCGTTCCCAGGCCCCGTACTCTGTCTTGATCCATGACAGGCAGGACATACTTCATATTCGTGTTCAGTCATTGCGCGTCGGGCAGGAAATAAAGATCGATGCCGGCCCGGGTTATGGATTGCTTGACTCAAAAGCAGGGGCAACGGTCACCTGGCAAAAACCGTTTGCCGTCCAGAGGGCTGATGGCAGCCTAATACCTGCCAATGTGATATGGGCTAAAGACCCTCAAGAACCAAAAGGTGATTACTACGGCGCCCAGACATCTATTGCAACTGGAGAAACTCATTACACCTCAACACCTCCATCGGGCAGGATAACTATCAAAGATTGGGACGAGGTCTTAGGGGGGCCGCAATGGGAAGAGTATTTCACTAATAAGTATTTTACAGCTGTCCCATCTCACGAAACCATGACACTGGGAGAAGCAGTCACTTCCATAACTGGGATACAAGATGTCTCTGGCCAGAGTCCGGTCCAGCTCCAGTCCACATTGCAGGCAGCGGCTGCGCAAGGGGTAACAACAAAACAAAGATCGCTGATTGATGATGTGGTGCAGTCCTTAAGCCATTCCCGTGTTTATGCTAACGTCACCCAAGACAAAGCGGGTAACAATGGCCAGGAACTTACTCCTGGTGACAGTCTTACGATCGTGTCTCCTTTGCCTTCAGAGTTGTCCCTTGGGATATTGCAATCCTTCACCTATAACATGAATTGGTATTTTGGCCGTCCCGCGCCTAATCCTGGGATCTTAACTAAGCCCATCCTGTCGATCACCAAAAAGCACAACCTTGATTTCATAGATGCAGAAGGTCACGTGTTAGGTATGTCGTCACAAGACCCAATGCCCAAAATCACTAACGGCTTTCCTAAACCGTCTGAGCTGAATACTTGGACGATAACGACAAGGGGGATAAATCAGACGGACATTGATGGCCCTCTCAAGGTCATGGTCACAGACAATGACGAATTGTTTAAAGGCGGCAACGGATGGGATGCAAATACTAATGATCTTCTGACTTCTTATGCCGCCGGCAATTCAATAGTTTATCTATTAACAGGTCCAGCGACCAATATAGCAACGCCAGAACTCATGCAATTATTTTTAAATGGGCAGGTGTATAATTTCTATGGGACTGTGTCAGCCTCGGAAATCAACAGGTTAGAAGGGATTAAAGGTACCATCTTGTATATCAATACGATGGGTAGTATTTGGGAAGTCGTTCCCGAGCACCCGACAGAAATGCGTTTGGCAGCCAGGTACTTAGAATCACCAGACCCGACAGCAGTGTTAAAAGATGAGAAAGTCCAGGCCGTTTTAAAGACGCTCTCACCCAAAGACGCGGCAAAGATCTGGAGTACATTAAATGAGGCGTTAAATCCCCGTTTGGAAATCCGCAGTGAGAAGATTGAAGGTACGCTGATCTTAAGCAAAAAAGCCTTTGGCGAATTAGAAGCGTTAAAAAAACAATATGTACTTATCCCTGGAGAGAAGGCCAAGGATGCCCAAGGCAATATTGGATACCAAGGCCTGATGAAAACACCAGCAGAGTTGGCGGATATGAGGGTTAAGGATAAAAACTATTTTGAAGACTACATTGTGACTGATGAAAACGGCAATGAAACAACACATACAAGGGTCAGGAGCAACGGAAAAGACATTAAATATCCCGAAATTGTCACAATAGCGTACATAGACTTTTTGTCAGGCAGGAATGTCATAGGGTTAGGCATCAGGTCAAACGCCGTTGATCCGGTCAAGCACACGTTGACAACAGCATTGATGACAGATGATCAATATGAGGCATTGTTGGCGCACAAGCCTGAGGATTATAAGACCAAGCCGCATCTGGAGCAAATTCCAGAGCCTGTGCTCAAATCAAAATTTAGGGGAGTAGAAGCCATTATTAAAGGCAGTATTTTTGATCTGAACAATAAAGCTGGGGAGTGGAGTGACGTTGCGGGTGACGCAAGAAAGGTGATTATAAAGCCAAATACGTATTTTACAAAAGAAGAGCTCCAGGAAATCCTGCCAGGTGCCAGTGCCGATGCTATAGATCAATTGTCAATTCTTTTGAAACAAGCCTATGCCAGTGCGGTTGTTTATCCTGATGGGACAAGGGTCTACTTAAGTTTCGCTGGTGTTGACGGAAAGATTGGGTATGCGTCAGTCGATAGGATCATGAATAAGCATCATTATTTTATATTCGAGAACCCTGACAAGAAAGCCCCAATAACGCTGTATCAAGAAGGGGAAGATGTGAGCAAGAATGATCTTAAAACGGGGAGATTAAGATTCAGGCTTGGTTTTGTGATGAGAAATTTGGAGAAGGCGTTGGAGGTAATGTTAGGCAATGCGAAGGATGCGCAAGCGGACATAGGGTGGATAGAGAAGCAGGGCATGATTGCCCCGAAGGCAGGTTCGATCAATGAGTATGTGTTTAATCCGGAATATATGGACGAAGTCAAAGCACTTTTCAATGCACAAGGGTTTAAGGACAAGGAGCAAGTGCAGGGGATCATCAATATATTATTAGAGCGCCAATTAGAGACATCAGCGGGGTTAGGGGTATATTGGCCGAAGGATGACAATGGGAATCCAATCCCCTTGACAAGAGACCATAAGGACACGTCAGACATGGTCAGCGTGCCGAATCTTCGTGGTGTGACGCTTTTGTCGGATGAAGAGCAATATGAGAAGGTCAGGCACAATGAGATAAGCTTTGATAACAAGAGGCTGGTTGTTGATGGGGTGTATGCAGGGACCGCATGGAACAAGGCGATTGAAGGGGAATACACGCTGGAAGAGAAAGCCCGCGAATATATCCACCTTAATTCCTATCCCGTTCCTCTAGAACTCAATGATCCCCGGGGTATCATCACCCAGGGTA
>CAYZLU010000181.1:0-5258 GCA_964479285.1 uncultured Planctomycetales bacterium
ATATGGAAGATCCTGCCGCATTGTCCGCTGTCAGTTGATAACTGTAGGTGGTGTTGGGATAGCCAGATGTATCGGTAAAAATATTTGATCCGGCGGGTAAAACAGCCAGCTTGGCATAAGCCCCACCGTTCGAACGCCACACGGTAATGGAAGTCTCTCCTATGCCCACCCTGTTCCAAACCAAATTAATTTCCGTGTCCGATACCGCGACGGCCGTAAGGTTGATAGGGGCCGATGGGACATTGGGGTTCAAAGAAAAATTGGCCGTTACAGTGGCGTTGGCATTCATCGTGATGGTCGTGGGATTATTAGATGCCGATGCCACCGGTCCGCTCCAGGTGCTAAGCTGGTAACCATTGGCCGGAATGGCCGTCAGGGTCACCTGCGTTCCCGCGCTGTACGGGCCGTTGGATTTAACACCATTGAATGTTTGGGACACTGTTCCGTAGTTGGCATTATTGGCAGCGGCATTCAAGGAGTAGCTGCCTACAGAACTTGAGGTGACCGTCAGGATGGCGGCATCACTTGTCACGGAGTTGATAACATTGCTCACAACGACGTTATAAAGAGCGTCATTATTACCAAGGACCGTTGCCGGGGTTGTATAAGAAGTACCTGTTGCCCCTGGAATAGCAGTGCCGTTCTTCTGCCATTGATAAGTCAAAGGCGCCGTGCCTGTGGCTGTCACGCTAAAGGTGGCGGTACTTCCTGAAATGGCCGATTGATTCAAAGGTTGTACCGTAATTGAAGGTACTACATTCACGGTCAATAGGGCGGCATTGCTGGTAAGGTTGCCGCCTGCGTTGGTAATTACAACTGTATAACTGTTGCCATTATCGCATGCCGCTGTTGCCGGCGTTGTATAAGAGCTGGCCGTGGCCCCTGATACGGGGCTATTATTTAAGTACCATTGATAGATCAATGGCGCTGTTCCTGATGCTGTGACACTAAAGGTCGCGGCCTGCCCTACAGTGACCGATTGATTGGCTGGTTGGGTTGTAATAGATGGCGCTGCATTGACTATTACCAAGACTTGCGCGGATGTGGCGTTTTTGCCTTTGGCGTCTGTGGCTGTGGCCGTGAAAGCTTCCGTGGCATTGGCCGGCATATTGCTTAAGGTCATGGTATAGGTCGGTGGTGTACTCACCACTGTTCCAGGGATAGGGACATTCACATTATTGACGACATTATTGAAAACCACACCTGTGACCGTTCCGTTGTTCTCAGACGCCGTGGCTGTCAGGACAATGGTCCCGGCAAGAGCAGCATTAACAGCCGTTAAGCTTACCGCCGGGCCGGTGGGGGAGATAGTGGCACCGCTGTCAGCGCTGACTTGAATAGAGCTGACATTGACCGGCTCGAAATCACTTAAGTGATAATTGCTCAGGCAGCCAAGATCATTATTGTCCCAACGCGCATCTGGTGTGCCGATGAGCCCGCCGGACTGGCCATTGTCAGCTAGGATGATTCCGTATTGTTTCATGGCTTTGAGGATCACGGAAGACTGGGGAAAGGCATTGCACGCGGAGGTGTCCACGCTTGGGCGCAGGCGGTAGATTTCTCCCGATGGCCCCGACATGGAGCATGAGGCCGGTGGATTTGACTGGGATATCAATGACCCTGAAGATATGGGATTTCCAGCCCTATCATAGCAGCTACCGGTACCCGCGGCGTGGCGGCCCGGCCACACGATGTAGTTGAGCATATGATTAAGGGTAAAGCGGATGGGATGGGTCACTGTTCCCGAGGCCACTTCATCATAATTGACTGTAAGGGGCATGATCGGCAGACCCGCAGCATCGCCGGATGTGTTTCCAAATTTGCGCAGGGCATCGCTGTTTAAGTCCCAATGGGCCCCGTTGGACGCAGTCCAAGCGTAGGTCCCGTGGGTTCCGTTGGAGGCGGTCCAAGGGACAGTGCCATTAACATAGGTCCCCTGCCAGACTTCGTAAAGTTGGCAGCCCTGGCCGATATTGCCTGTTTGCAAGGTAATAACATGACGGTCCGAATTCAGTCCCGCATTAGCTGATCCCTCAACAGGAGAGTTGGATGGAAACGGGTACTGCGGCACAATATTCGGATATGTCGTTGAAGTTGGATTTGTCATTACATCCGTTGCAGGATCTGATTCGTCGCCAAAGTCAAGCCATTGGAGATTGACAGGGGTCTGATTATAAGGAGCCTGAATAAATGGGATCCCGTTGGGCCCGGCGTTTGAACCAAAAAACGGTTTAATGGTCGCTGGTTGATAGGCTGCCGGTATGGGTGCCGCCGGAGAGGTGTCCAATGGCAGCGAGTCTATCCGTTGATGAAAAATGCTGTCATCTGGAAAAATGTTACATCCATCAATGACATTGACACCTTTGGTGTCCTGGGCCACCGCTGGAGTAGCAATTCCATTGACATTCAATGTGACAGCGCCATTGACATTGATAGTAATTGATTTGGTGGCTGTCAAAGGCGGACTGGAAGAATCTGTCACCTGGACCTGAAATTGATAGCTCCCCATGCCTCCAACGCTAGAGGCAGAAATGGTCCCGTTTGGGTCCAGGGTCATTCCTTCAGGCAAGGTAGATCCAACGGATGTCACACTCCAGGTATAGGGTGGATTACCGCCAAATGCCGTAAGCGCCGGGGCTGAATACGCTTGATATTGAGTGGCCACGGGTATTGAATTTGTTGTGACACTCAATGGGCCGCCGCCAAATTGCAACACCGCGGCACTAAGTTCTGCAAAGTTCCATGGACCCCCGGCATCTGTCGTGGTCCAGGTTACAGTGAGCTTTTGATTGGTACTGGCAGCACTATAGGTGATGGTGTACGCGACACTATGATTGGAAAAAGAAGAATCAGTATAGGCCGTAGAGGAACCGTCAGAGATCGTTGCTGTGAGCGTACCTGTTCCACGGACATACCCATAAAAATACAAAGTCCTGAGGGTCGTGTCCGCAGGGACGGTAAAGCTATATCCTTGGGCGATCGTGTTCGATGGTGGAGAGATAACAAAAGCATTATCATTCGGTGAGGATGGCGTAGGTATTGTTCCATTAGACCAGGTAATGGGAAGTCCCCAAGCATACGGAGTTACAATCCCACCGCCTATAATAGAGTAATTGCTGATTTGACTGCTGCCACCGGCATATTCAGCGCCTGCTGCCCAATCCAGCCAGTCAATGGTGGTGCTCCCACCCACCGCTGTAAGGTTGACAGGACTTGGAGGAGAAGAACCAAAGACCTTTAACACCGGTGATGCTGTCGCAGGCAATACGGGAACAAGAAAACTTGCCATAAACATCAGGAGGCATATCAACTTGTTGGTGTTTTTCATTTTGATCATCCCCATATAATAAAAACCTATTCCTGTTAACTGCTCCGGAATAGGCGCTTGGTCTCCACGTTTTATTTCGGCGGCCAGGCTGTCCTATTCCCTTTGGACCCTTTAGCTTTGCGCCCCTGCCTTACGACAGGTTTGCCTTTTTCGTTCAAAAACTAGCTTTTTACTACCTACTACAACTTTACACTATAAAATTCCATTGTGCCAGTTGATGAACCATTCTTAATGGACCATTCTTAAATGGATATTTTGATGAAGATTTTTTTTGCAAGTAATTAAAATAGTGTATACTTTGTATTAAGGTATGAAAATAAAAAGCATAGGGATGTTTGCCATAATTTTGTTTATGTGCTATTTGCCAGTTGCCGGGGCTGTGGTAGTGCAACAGCCGGTTGGTTCTAATATAGCCTTAGGCAAGACCTACACGTTGTCGCCAGCACCCAACTATTCAACAATTACCAATGATCCCAATGGCACTGACCTGACGGATGGGATTTATACCGTTGGATATTTCTGGGGGAAAGCGACAACTGTTGGATGGGTGAATAAAATTCCGGTAAGCATCACTTTTGACCTGGGTTCTGACCAGCCAATTTCCGGGTTATCATATAGCACGGCGGCAGGTGTGGCAGGGGTCACGTGGCCCCAGGGCCTCGCGGTGCTGGTCAGTAATGATAAGACAACGTGGTACTATGCCGGTGACCTTGTTGACTTGAATGGAAACCCGGCGCCTCCGGCGCTTCCTACAGGCAGTGCTACTCCGTATAGGTTCAAGACTACGCAATTGCAGGCACATGGCCGCTATGTGCAATTGATGATAGACAGCATTCCGTATGCTTTTGTCGATGAAGTCGAAATTTATGAGGGGACCAGCGACCTGCTCACTAAAGCCTTGCCAGGCCCCGCAATCATGGATGTATCAACCTGGTACCATAATAATTATCTTTTGCTTAAACGCTTGCGCTATCGTTTGACCCAGGATTTGAATAATGTCACCCAGGAATTGATTAATGCTAATTTGCCGTCAGCCATTTCCGGCCCGTTAAATAGTTCGCTCCAGTCAATTTCTTCACAAATACCGTTGACTGCCATAGATTCTTTGGATACTTTTACGACGATTTTTCCTGAAAAGGACCATTTAAACGTCCATAGCCAGATTTTTGGGGTGCAGGCGGCCATTTGGCAGGCCATGGGATTCAGTGGTGTTGTTGCCTGGCCTGCTAACCGTTGGGACCCTCTTAGCCCTACAAGTCCACCTGTTGCGGGCAGCGCGTCCGTGAATGTGGCCATGATGAATAATGAATTTCGTGCCGGGATCTTTAATTTAAGTAACGCGGCGGCAATCCCTGCCACTGTCACCTTTTCGATCCAAGGATTTCCAGGGGGTACAGACCCTTCCTATATTTCAGTTTACCAAGTCCCATTTACAGATACGGAAAATGGCAACCCTATGGCCGCGGCGCTTATGGCTGTTCCTTTGCAGAATGGTGTATATTCTGTGTCAATCCCACCAGGCTTGACACAGCAGATTTGGCTTTCATTTAATCCGACTCAAGTCCCGGCGGGGGTTTACAGTGGCACAATACAGATCATGGTCAATGGGGTCTCGACAACGGCAATACCAGTGCAATTAAAAATTTATCCGTTGAATTTTCCAAACGTGCCAACGCTTCACGTTGGCGGATGGGATTACACAGCCAAGTCAGCCTCGAAATTTTATGGTGTTACAGACCAGAATCGTCAACCCATCATTCAGCTCCTTAGTAAGTATTTTGTCGATACACCGTGGGCAACGTACCAGATCATGCCTCCCGGAAGCTATGATGCCAAGGGAAACATGACAACGCCTCCGGACAGCTCACTTTTTCAGGCATGGCTTGTTAATTGGCCCAATGCAAGAAATTATTACGTCTTTTTAAACACT
>CAYZLU010000182.1:0-5204 GCA_964479285.1 uncultured Planctomycetales bacterium
GTAGTTTTTAAGAGGCAAGAATAACGGATCATCCTCTTGACCAGGGTGGTCGCAAGCAGTAAGATATTCATTAATCAGCTTTATAGTTGATGGATTGATTGGAACACGGCGGATTTTGTCACCCTTGCCTTTGATTAGGAATACGTTGACCCCGTTGTCAACAAACATACTGCTCATTGTAAGAGAACAAACCTCGGCCCGGCGCAAGCCATGGTAAAGGAATGTGGATAGTATCGCGCGGTCCCGTTTGCCTTTGATGGAGTAGGGCAGGGGGGCAGATAAAAGCTTTCGGGCTTCGGCTTCGTTGATAATCTTGGATTTACCGATGTGGTTATCAACGCTTGGCCGTGAGATGACCTTAAAAGGGTTTGCTTTCATGGCTCCTTGTTCACAGTAGAACGTAAACAGGGCGGAGACAGACGATAATTTACGCGCCACAGTACCATTACCGATAAGCTTTGGCGCATCATTAGGAATTTTATCAGCAATTTTGTATTGAGGTCCGTATTGCAGGGCCAGTTTCCATTGGGTAATGTGTTTGGCGGTGATTTCGCGGTACTGTTCGGGATTTTTGATACCGAAGTATTCTTTGAATTGTTCTAAATCGGTTTTATAGTATCGGGCGGTTTCCGTACTTTTGGTTCTGGCATTTTCAAGCCAGACATCCTCGGTGGGGAGCGGGGCCAGGGAAGTCATTTCAGGGTCGTTTAACAGTGTGGTTTTGTTGGCGGCCTTATTCATAAAGTTATTTTACTATTGATTATGGTAATAATCAATAGTTTAATTTTGTTATTGGTTATATTTATAATCAATACTATTTAGGGGTTAAAACAAACAACCACTCGTGCGGGCTGTTTGTTTTTTAGCATACCATTTGTCTACCGTGCCATAGCAGCAAGTATTTCTTTACGCGCTAACGGCCTATCTATTTTTACCTCTGCCTTAAAATTAGCCCCAAATACCTCTAGAATTTTCTGAGATCGTTCCAAAGAAATCCCATGATATTCGTTGCGCTCATCCCTTGATACCTGGGATTCGGGAACTCCCAAACATTTAGCCAGGTCGTTTTGGGATAGATTGCTGGCAATCCTTAAAGCAATCAACAACCGGCCTATTTCATTGAGATTCAATATCTTTTCAAATTGCTGTCGCTTCACATTTTCATACCACTCAATTTCTTCAACTAATTGCTGGTGAAACGACAACATCGGATCAAGCGCCCTCTTGATCTCTTTTTCAGAAAGATTGTTTTTCTTTAACTCTTCTTTCTGCTTCTGCATTATCGCCTTGTTTTGCTCCACACGGCGCGCTGTTTCTTTATATTCTTTTTCATTTCTAATCATAGCACTCACCCCCTTTAGGGAATTAATTTATTCATTTTTTATTTTTACTACCCCCTTGGCCATATTCTCTCTCGTCGACTGCCTGAAAGCCGCCGGGAACATTAATTCATTTCCATACTTATCGGTAATTCCGGATAATTGATGATAATGAGGGTAGAACTCTACATGGTACGCATGCCACATCGGAAGTTGTTTTGTACCGGTGGCTAAATCTATCCGTCTGCTTTTAGGATCCCAAGTCCATACCTTGGGGGGATCCAATAAATTAAGTTCTTGTTCCAGTCGACCGGATGCAATGTCAATCCACTTACATTCAAAATAACCGTCAATATCCCCTGGATGATCCTTATCCTCTAAAAAAGACCCATCAATGTAAATATTTTCAATCCCCACCTTCCAAAGCTGTTTTACCATGATCTCCAAGTTGTCCACCAAATGCCCCCTCCATTCCACATCCCAGGTGGAAGACTTGTCTACGGGGCCAAGAACAAGCAATGATTTACGAAGTTGGAAAAAACTTACCTCGTAATCTTTTGGTGGCAACAGGCCATGTTGATTAAATTGAGGAGGTAGCATAAATATGCCTTTGCAACTAATTTGTTATACTTAACATCTATGTTAAGTATAACATTTAACCCGGATTTTGCAATAGCAAAATCGCTATTGGGATTTAGTGCGTAAGTCATTTATTCTGAGAAACTTGCTCTATTGCGTTGCAATAGAGATTGCATTTTTTAGTGCTTTGCGCCTTTTTACAACATTACTAAATTTAATTACTTAGGGAAATACTCCGGGTCTATTGCAAAATCCGGGTTTAATATAATAAAATCAAGGAAAGAATTTCTTCCCTTATCTTAAGAATCCGAACCAGGATAAATCAAATTGTGCCATAAAATTTAGCTTCAATAAATTTTTAGACTTACCCCGTCGATATTTGCCATCTAAATGCCTCTACATCGAACGATCTTACGACGAAGCACCGTGTACGACGTCGGAAGTTACACGTTACAAAATTTTTAGGATATTTAATACCCCATCCCCATTGACCTTCCACGTATCGTTTCCAGATTTTGCTCCTGTTTTAATTCGTTCTTTATTTCTTTCTTTACTTGTACATATTCCAGCGTCGTGTCCTTGGCCGCGTCATGGGACCAGCTTTTTTTCATTTGCTCTAATGCTTCTGTGCGTTGCTGTGGCTCCATCTTTACTTCCATGCCTTCCCGCTCAACGCCGCGCTCCCCTGCCACAATATGAAGCTTGGTTTCTGCCTTAGCACGACTGATTTGAACGTATGTTGACTGCTGGGAAGCCATTGACTCACTAGCAAAACCATAAACAGAAGCGCGCTCTACCGTCATCCCCTGGGCCTTATGTGTGGTTGATGCCCAGCCATATTCGATATGATTATAAGCCGCTACGTTAATTCTCCTATATTCTCCACCATCAAGTCGTACATCTACAAGGCCAAAAGGATCAGCACTCTCAACCGTCGCGCGTTGTCCGTTCCGGACATCTAATTTATAATCATTGCGGGTCAACATGATTCTGTCACCTTTGGCTAGTCCTATTTCCTTTGTCCCGTTATCACAAATAACTGGATTCATAGAATCCACAATGCCTATTTCTTTAAGCTTCTCGCGGATTTCCAGGTTGATTTTATCCGCGTCATGCTTGATGTTGGTCAATATGATCCCTTTACTGAAATCATTCCTGTTTTCCTTAATGTATTCGTCAACCAACGCAGTCCTGGCCTCAGTGGCATTTTGATAAATATTGATTTTGTTATTCTGGTCTAATCCTTCCAATGCCTCACCGGTCCGCCCCTGGGCAGCCAGCTTTACAACGTCTCTCATCCATTCTTCCCGCTGACGTTTTATGTCTTCCATCACCGTTGAATACTCCGGCGCATTTCTTGCAAGATGCCTGTCAATCGCATGCAGGATGCCTCCGGCCGCAATAGGCTGTAACTGCCGGTCATCCCCTACCAGAATAAGCTTTGCTCTTGATTCCTCTACCTTCTGCATAACATCGGCCATTTGCTTGGATCCAACCATCCCCGCTTCATCAATAATAACAACCGTTTTATTATCCAGTTCTGCGCTAGGTAGCCATGAGGCGATTGTCTTTGATTCGATTCCGGATTCTTTTTGCAAATTCTGGGCCGCCACACCAGCTAATGCTATGCCTTGAATCTTAAAACCCCCTCGCTCATAAGACTCGCGGACCGCCGTAAGCATAGTTGACTTGCCAACCCCCGCCCGCCCTTGAATAACTGCCAAGGCACTCGAATCTGTCGCTGTATTTATGGCAATCTGCTGTTCTTCACTAAAAGGGAACTTCCCTTTGCTGGGATCAAAGCTCTCTTTTATAGCTGTATTTGAATCTACAAAGAAATCTCTCCGGCTTACCATCTGATCAGCCTTAGTCATAATGCCCAGTTCTATATTTGCCATGTCCGGTGTCGTCAATAAGCCGTTTTTAAGGCTTACAATATGCCCTCTGTCTTGAGCTTCTTTGGTCAACTCCAATACTTCTTCCCCACTGCGTGCGCCAAACGAAGCCAGGGCCGTTTCTCGCAACAAGGCGTTCTCTTTAAATGTAGAGTGCCCGGCAGTAAGCTTTTGACCTGCTTCCGACAATATTTGATCATCACTCTTGATTTGTATCTGATTTAGCCTGTTGTGCTCAACATTAAGATGAATGCTATTTTCTCTGGCCTCTCTCCCCCAAGTTTCTTCTCTTTCCGATAGATCACAATTTACCTTATTCGCCCTTGTCGCAAGCACTATGCCCCTGGTCCCCGCATAGGTCTTAATACCGCGCTCTTGGGCTAAATCATCAATCTGTTTGTCCCTCTTGGAAAATAACTGCTCTGCATCTTTGGAAACATCACTTAGCCGGAAGGTCCCCTTGATTCCAAGTTCTATTTCATAACCAAGCTTTTGCATCTGCCAGGCAAGCTCCACTTGATACAAGGCCCCTGCCGCCATTTTATTCTCATAAAAGGTGCGGCTGTCAATGGTTCCTACTGTCCCGTCCTCCCGGACAGAGAAATTGGATACTACCACATGGGAATGAACCTGGGGATCACCTTCACGGCTGGTATAATGATTGAATCTGGAAGCAACTAGCTTTGCATCTTCATGGATCAACCCGCCAGCCCCCCTTCTTGTGAACGCATTGGCCTCCAGGTACTCAAACGCGCATTCAACAGCCCTCTGGTGTGCTAATTCGATTTCATGCTTGTGGGAAGGCTCTGCGCCTGCCCAAACGATGGATACTGACTTAGGGGCCGAAAAGGTTAAATCCCAGCCCATCTGCCGATTTTCTTGGCCAGCATTCTTCACCTCATGCCCTGCCACATAACCGGCAAGGGATAGCTGGAATTCGTCACGCTGGATTGCGCCTTCAAGGCCCAAAGCCTCCGCCCCCTGGCCCATCCATGCCCCTTGATGATCCAGATCCTCAACATAATAATCAGCGGAATGCTCTTGGTAATATGTGGCCGCAAGCTTGGCAGCGCCGCTTCCTGATGAAAGATTCCCTAATCCACGCAAGGACATCATCAGTCAATCCTCCAAATAGACTTTTGAGGAGAACCTCTGGGTGGTTCTTTAGGCAGAACCGGCTTTCCATCTGCCGGGTTATCTTCTTTCCTTGGTTCTTTTGTTTCTTCAGCCAATACTTTCTCAGGGGCTTGTGCTTCAGAATTGTCCTCAGCTTTAACTGTTTTTAGGTCACCCTCTAAATTCTTAGCTTTTTCCGCCCTTTTGACCTGCCAGTTTACAAAACGTAGCTCCCCTAAATGAAGCAGTTGCCAAAACAAAGCACATAGTGGAGCACATTCCATAAAAAATATCG
>CAYZLU010000183.1:0-5196 GCA_964479285.1 uncultured Planctomycetales bacterium
TTCTGATAACGTTCCTGGGCGTGGGTGTTCTCACTAATGGCGACCAGCCTGGCTATTAGTAATTCGTTTTGTTTCTTGAGCCGTGTGTACTCATCATACGCTTCCCGGTAAAAAAACAATTTCTTTAATTCAAGAACAGGTGCCTGCAACAGACCCACCGGCCTGACAACAGAATCTAATAATCCTGCGGCCCTATAATTCTTCGGATGAAAAAAAAGGATCAAAAAGGGAACAACAAGGATGCCGACATAAGCAACGGCCTTGACGGCCTCTTTTTTGAAATATTTGCGCCACATGTATTAAACTCTAAACGCTAAATTCTAAATAATATCCGAAATTCAAAATCCCAATCACCAAAATTATCTGTTTTGATTCTTTGGATTTTCAGTCATTTGAATTTGTTTAGGGTTTAGGATTTAGAGTTTAGAATTTCTAAAAAATTAGAAATCCAGCTTAGCCTGGGCTGTAAAACGCCGGCGCATCGCTGGGGACATATTCAACGTCGCTCCCGTCCCGTTGACCACCGCGGTCAATGGATCGTCAGCCACATGAACAGGCAACCCTGTTTCTTCGGCAATCCGTTTGTCCAACCCTCTAAGCAAAGAACCGCCGCCGGCCATGACAATACCACGGTCGATCAAGTCAGCTGCCAACTCCGGAGGCGTATGCTCCAGGGTCGACTTGGATGCATCCACAATGGCCTGGACAGGGTCCTGCAATGCCTCACGGATTTCTACTGAAGTCACATTGATTGTCTTAGGCAGCCCGGCAATCAGGTCGCGCCCGCGCACATCCATGTTCAACTCTTCTTCCAAGGGATAGGCAGACCCCAGGCGGATTTTGATTTCTTCTGCGGTACGTTCACCTATCATCAAATTATAGGTCTTGCGCAAATATTCAATGATCGCCATGTCCATTTCATCACCGGCGATACGAATGGATTTGGCATACACCAGACCGCCCAAGGAGATGACCGCAAATTCGGTCGTACCACCACCGATATCAATGATCATGTTTCCAGCTGGTTCATGCACCGGAAGCCCGACCCCAATGGCAGCGGCTTTGGGCTCTTCAATCAAAATCACATTGCGTGCCCCGGCATGCTCAGCAGAATCAATCACCGCACGTTTTTCAACCTGGGTGATCCCTGAAGGGATGGCAATAACAATAGTTGGACGAAAAGAAAAACGGTTGGGCTGGACCTTCTTGATAAAATATTTAAGCATGGCCTCTGTCACTTCAAAATCCGAAATGACCCCGTCTTTCATAGGACGAATGGCGATGATACTTCCCGGTGTACGTCCCAACATACGTTTGGCTTCTTCACCAACTGCCAAAACACGGTTGGTGTCTTTTTCAATAGCTACAACCGAAGGCTCGCAAAGGACAACCCCCTCACCCTTCACATACACAAGGGTTGTGGCTGTTCCCAAGTCAATACCAATATCTTTAGAAAATAACCCAAGTACTTGATCGTAAAGACTTTTGAAAAATTTTATTATTTGGTTAAGCATGGGGATCATCTTATCGAAAAGCCTAACCACTGTCAAACGAATTTTAGGCGTAGATTTCTTTAAGTTATTGGATTTGAGACAGTTTCAAAATGATGGCGCTTCAAGTCCCACTAAAGACCAGACGTTTGTCAGGAGGGTTACATTTACAATCACCGGCGTGAGGCTATCAATATCTTTGGGCCTGGTGCTTTGGAACATGGCCTGGTCAAATTTCATCTCAACCCCTGCCCCTGCCTTGGCATCTGTCCATCGCATACCATTGGAAGTATTGAGATCAATACCACCTGGTACCAAAATGCCCTTCAACCCGTCAGCTGGAGCTGTCATCGCTTCAGAAGCTTGGCCATTTTGAGAAGCACTGTCTAAAAGTAAATTTGGCTCCATGAGTTGGATCACACGTATAAAAATGCCCTGGGCACGGGACTGATATTCTTGTTCTGGATGTTTCGGCGCCTCAGCCAGGAATTGATTAGCTTTGGACAAAAGACCATCGACTTGAGAATTCCCAGCATATTGACTGGCCACCATCTGGAGAGTATGTAGATCACGGGCACCATATCTGACAGCATTCTTCATTTCCCTGATGCTCTCTTCAGACAATCTATTCATGGCATCCCTATCCCCTTGGGTGACCAGTGTGCCAGGTCGTAAATTCCCAAGCGCTTTCCTAATTTCCCCCAAGCTGTCTGCCCTTGACAAAGCTTCCTCTGCCATTTCCTTTCTTGGATCTGTGGACATCGCTTCGTCGTCCCCCAATGAACCAACAGGGTTAGGGGGATTCAACTCATTTTCCAGGGCCTTGATATCAAAATGACGGTCAGCAGAAGCTTCGATCGAATCATATCCTCTATCTTTAAGGCCGACAGCATACCGCCCGACTCTCAATTCCCTCAACTCAATTTCGGCTTGGATTACACCCACCTTTTTTCTATGAAAATATCTTCGCAGCGCCTTGGTCAGCGCCTCATCCGGTTTTTCCTGCCCTTCGGGAATGATCTCATTCCTGGAATTCTTGAAATTGATGGCTTCAAATCGTGGTACTTGCTTACCTAAAGAACTGGTTCTTATGACCGGTAGAATATAATGATGAATCAATATATCTAACAAATTTGGGGTTATATCACTGCTAATTAAACCAAAAAGCTCAACTGAATTTTTACCGGCCAAATCTTCATATTTATGGTCGCCAAAGATTTCCAAAAATTGCCTTAGGATTGGCTTCACGGGGTCCCGTTCTGGGGATTTCATAGGAAAAAGATAATAGACATCCTGGATGGCCAATATAAAGGCATATTTCAAAATTTCATTGTAGTGGTAGTGGTCCTTTTTTCTGGCAGGAGTTTTTGCAATGGCCTTTAGGACAACCCGAAGATTTCTTATCCTATTATAATTATAGGTTTCAAAAATACGACCTGGATCTAACGTGCCGTAGAATTCTCTGATTTCCGTAGTAATTCCTGGGTTATCATTTTTTAAATCGATCAACCCTCTAAGAACCAAAGATTCCGCATATCTGGAAGCCATTTCTAAAGTCAACTTTTTCTCTTTAAAGCCTGCATTTTCAAGGACTGAACGTATGCTCGGATATTTCACTGACGAGTCATTATTGTCATCCCTTCGCATGGCGGCGTCCCGTAAGCCGAGATTTATAGCGGTCATCGCGGCACTGGCCCCCCTGGATGAGGAGGTCAAGGCCATCATGGTGAAGTCTGCCAGCGGACCAGAGTTGGCCATCGAGGAGTAAAACACATCCGGATTGGTGATCATGGCAGGACTAGCCACTCCCCTGCCTATGCCAAAACCGCCGGAAAAGTATTTCCTCGCAATAGGTCCACCATGTGACACATCTTCTTTAATATAGTTAAAGACACCTTTCTTATACGCTCTCAAGTATTGGTCATAAATCCGCTGCTTGATGCCCGGATCAGTCAAGACAATGCCCTTGACCTTGCCTTGATTCGTGTAAATTTGATTCAAAAGAGCTTGCTTGAGATTTTTCTTGTACCAATTGGCCAATATCAACGAATTTAGAATTTGGCGGACGGTGGCAAAATTTCTGCCTGTATTGACCTCTTTTTCCAATTGGGGAAGGATGATGGAACGGATAATATCGGATGCTAAAGAATGTGTGACTTGGGCGTGTTTTTTCCATGACAAATAATCCTCTTCCAACATCACTTTCAGGTGGCTGTCAACCACAAAGGCGGTTTGATTACGCTCAAAGATCCCTGCCCTGTCCGCGAGGATCCATACCTTATTGAAAGTATTGACCGGTACCTGGGTTGTACCATACATTTTCTGGGCTTTAGCATAAACTTCGTCCCAAAAAACCTTGCCTAGTTTTTTTTCCGGATAAATGAGGGAAGCAGTGATCTGCTTTAAAATGTAATCCTGTTCCAACAGGTCCCGGCCCATGTCTGTTTGGCCGAGGGCTTCAGGGACTATTTTATTTTTCTCATAAGGGCTTAGGTTGACCCATATGTCCTTGTCAGGAATGGCCAGGCTGGCTAAAAAATATTTGATGAGCTTTTCACCTTCTTTTTTGAGCGGCCCGCTGGATAGCCTGTCCTGGCCGACATCCACAATGAAATCAAACAAGAAAGGATTGTCTTTGTGTACGGTCAGGCCCTTGATGATCACCGGCTGGTAGGCGGCGCTTAAACTGACCATGGTACCGGGTGCCGGCAGGCCTAAAACAGACCTTATGGCTGCGGTGGGCATCGATGCATGGGCATGAGGCATCGGCCCTATAATAGTCAGGAAAAAAGAAAAAATAACCATCCAGTCCAAGACTTTTTTAAACATCGTCAGCATTCCTGGGTTTTAAAATTTGAAATATTAAGCGTTACCTTTGAAAGGATACCATATATTTGAAGGTTGTCAAACGGGGGTGCTATGCCGCAAAGGCCCCTAGGGCCTTCATGTCATTGACAAAAGCAGGGTAGGATTTGTGGGAAGATTCAATGCCTTTAACGCGGCACCCGATCTTTAACCCAAGCACTGTAAACGCCATCGCCAGACGGTGATCGTGGTGGGAATCCAGCAAGGCCCCCCTCTTGTATGCTAGGCAAGGATTTATTATCAAAGTGTCATGGGTTTC
This sequence comes from uncultured Planctomycetales bacterium, assembly GCA_964479285.1. GTDB lineage: Bacteria > Omnitrophota > Gorgyraeia > Zapsychrales > Fredricksoniimonadaceae > JABDGZ01. The sequence goes on from CAYZLU010000183.1 coordinate 4,615, forward strand.
AGTGACGCATGCACCGACCTTGAGCAATTCATTCCTTAAATCACTGATGCGGTCAGACTCTTTGGCGCGCGCATGATGGATACCTATGAGCTTTGTTTTTCCTTTGGCGAAAAGCGCCAAGACACTCATGATCGGGACTAAGTCCGGGCAATTTTTTAATGAGAAAACACCGCCTTTTAAATCAAAAGGCCCTTTAATCTTAATGGCCCGATCGGTTTTTTCAAAACCAACACCCAGGCGCCGCATGAATTCCAAAATATGCCCATCAGACTGGACCATGTTATCCTCCAAATTTCCCTGCAGGAAAACATCTGAAGGAAAAAGAGCGGCAGCACCCATCGCAAAGGCTGCAAGGCCATAATCCGAAGGTACATAAAACCCCTTCAATCCTTTAAATTTCTGACCACCTGGGATTAAGTACTCTCTTTCAGAGAGGCGCTTTATAACAATACCCGCCCTGGCTAAAATTTCTATGGTCATCTGGATGTAGTCTTGAGAAACCATTTCCTTGCCCTCAAGAACAATCCGGGAATTAACATCAAGAGACGGCAAAGCAATTAAAAGTGCTGAAATAAATTGAGA
>CAYZLU010000184.1:0-5181 GCA_964479285.1 uncultured Planctomycetales bacterium
ACCCCGGGTCATGGATATTGGCGGGGGATCTGGCCTGCTTTTATCTTTATTAAAACGTTATTTCAAAGACCGTATCACCCTGTTTTATGTGGATATCCCTGAAACCTTGCTTATCCAGGAATGGCATCTTAGGAATTCTTTCCCTGAGGTTGACCATACATACAAATCTTCCCAGGAGCATGTAAGTTTTAAAAATGGTGGTCTGAATTTCGTTAATGCCTATGTTTTAGAGAGCCAGGACATTGAATTTGATATTGTGTGTAATTTGACTTCCATGCAAGAAATGACAGAAGAGACTATCAACGGGTATTTAAAATATATTGAAAAGAACGTTTCTTCCAGCGGGGTGTTTTATTTTAGTAATAGGTATGGACAGAGCTCCGGGGGCGTGACAGAGCCTTCGGAATATGATCTGGACCCTCATTGGAAAATTGAATCTGCCAGGATTGGGTGCCCTATTGACATGTGTAAAAACGGGCATTCCCTTGGTTGTATTTTCCGACGGACGAATCAGGCGAATAATATTCAGGCCAGGCGCATGGTATTAAGGACGATTTGGAACGGATTTTATGCGGGATTAATACAAGACGAGAAAATCATCAACGGACTTATAGGTGTTGCAGAAACCCCTCAAGACCCTGTTGAAGGGATAACACAGGTTTTGAAAAAACATGGCCTGCCGACCGTTGAAATACCTGTGCTTAAAGGTAATTGCCATTTTTCTTATGACTTTTATGCCCAAAGCACAGTAGAGGATAACTCTCAAACATCAGGGGAAATGCGTAGCAAGTATTATTTTGAAAAGATAAGCCGCAGTGCAGAGGTCGAAATTATCCAGTTGATGTTAAATGCTTCCTCGGGGCAAAAAGAGATCAAATCAGTTAGGCAACAGGTGGATGATCTCTGTGAAAAGTTTTTAAAGTTTGAGGCCAGCCCCTTGAAATCAGAATATTGGACAGCCCGTTTTGCGGGCATACTTTTGACCCTTGGGCATGGTCCCCAAGCGAAAAATTTGATTAAACCATGCGTTGAGAATACAGAACATGCAAGGTGGCTGCTTCGATTCGCCATTTTATTTTCAAGGTATGGTTTTTTAAATGAGACGGAATGGGTCTTGGGAAAGTCAGGTAAAAATGTGTCAGATCCATTTTTATCATTAAAGCGGATTGAATTAGAAAATAGTTGCGGACACCCGAAGGAGGCCTTATTGAAAGAATTAGGCGAGCTATTTTCTCTATACGGTCCTGATGTGGTTGTCAGGATCGAAATAGCCAAGACAGCGGCAAAGATAGGTGCCTATAAAATTCTGCAAGAGGCATGTTTCTTCTTAAAAGAAAAGAATATCCTAGCGCAACGGGTGGGGAACCCTTTTTTTCGTATTTCTTCCCTTGCGATATCCAGCCTCTCCAAAGCCCAAGCGTTAGAATTTATCCAAAAATGCTATGAGCTCATATGTGCCGACGGCATTGCGCCAGGTGTACAGTTAGAATATGGGATATTAATGTTACAGCTGGGGGAAGTAGAAAAGGGCCTACCCATCATAGAAAACACCAAAAAAATATTTCATAACAGTTACTATGACCTTGGTTGGGCGGGATCCCTATTGAAAAAGATAGGTCATGATGATTTGGCGGAAAATTTCTTAACACGCTCGTTGGAAATACGGCAAAATCATTTTATGCATGATGAATTTGTGGGGGGCGTTTATTTTTCTGCCGGACAATATGCCAAGGCGGGTCATTATTACCAAAAGGCCGCGGCTTCAAAGCCGTATTGGCGCAGTTTACGGGCCCGGGCCGCTTATTGTGGATTGCCGGACGGGATCCGTGACGCTGGCATATTTGGGACTGCGTCTAACTTAAATATTATATTTGAGCAAGACCAGAATTTTTATAACGACAGTCCTAATTGGAAATAATATAAGATTCCGGAATCAGGCATCATGAAAAATGAGCAAGGAAAGATCAGGTTGGGGTTTGTGGGTGCCGGTTTCATGGGGCAAGTGGTGCATCTTGCCAATTTTTACGATTTGGCAGGCTGTGACATAGTGGCTTTGGCGGAACTCCGTAAGGATCTGCGTGACACAGTGGCTGATCGGTATGGCGTCGCCCAACGGTATTCAACCCATGTCGAATTACTTAAAAACGCCCAGGTGGACGCGGTGATTGCAGTCACTCCCCGTTCAATGATATTTGAGGTGGCCCGGGATTGCCTGTTGGCAGGTAAACATCTTCTGACAGAAAAACCAATGGCTTTACGGTATGACCAAGCCCAAGAACTTGTTGCGATTGCCAAAGAAAAAGACCTGACATATGCCGTAGGTTTTATGCGTCGCTATGATTCAGGGATACAAAAGGCCAAGGATATTTTTGACAGTTCAATGGAGACAGGCAAGATGGGAGAGGTGAATTCTTTAAATGTCCACTGTTTCGGGGGGTACAATTACTACAGTATCCATAGTGCCCTTAAATCAGAGGAAAAAATCCCTGAATTTATGACAGATGATCATTTTGTCCCATCATGGGTCCCTGAAGAGAGAAAAAAAGATTATGCCAGATTCCTTAACAAGTATTGCCATAATATTAATCTTGTCCGCTATATTTTGGCTAGACCTCTTCAAGTGGACTATGTTGATTTGAAAAGACCGGACAGTGGGGTAGTTGTTTTGAATGCCGAAGGTATACTTTGTGTTCTTGAATTAGGGAATTACGGCCTCAACGGGTGGTCGGAAACGATGGATATTTTTTTTACAGATGGGCGCATAAGGATTCTTCCTCCACCAGCCTTACTGAGGGATGTATCAGCGACCGTGGAAACATATGTTGGCAAAGACCTTGATCAAACGATCATTTATGGCAATGATTGGTCATGGGCTTTCCGGCGTCAAGCGGAGGCTTTCATTGAAAGTTTGTTGTCGAATAGTCCTTTAAAAACAGAGGGTAAAGAATGTCTGGAGGACATGCGGATTATCGAACAAATTTGGAAGCGTGAATTGAGGATGACGTGACACGTTGGGACAAGGGTTTGTCATGAAGAAAAAACAAAGTAAAATGAAATGGATTTTTTGCACTTTTCTGCCCAAATTACCTATGTTTTTATTGGCTTTGCCTTTTGTTCTTTTAATGAGGGTCCTTCGTCCCATCATTTGGATACGGCTTATTCCAGTATTGGAAAGGATTGGGCATGGGTTAGGGAATACGGACATTTATTTGCTGGAACGCAGGGCTGGGTTGTGCCCTTCAAAAGCCGTGGATATTTTTTATTCTGATCGTCCATGGAAATGTAACCACCAGATGATCAAAATGTTGAAGAGATGGGTCCCTTTGTATGACCTGGTTTATTGGATTGCGTGGGTAAATTTGGAAATCCCGGGGTTTGAGGCTCATCATTATATCCATCCCCACCCTGCCCGGGACATCTATGGTTTATCGGATGATACCCTGCCGCCAGTGGTTTTTAATTTAAAAGAGGAAGAACATGGTGCGGTGTTGTTACGCAGAATGGGGATCCCTCCGGGGAGCCGGATCGTTTGTTTTCACGGCCGCGACAATGCTTATTTGAAGGCAGCTCAACCCACCGAAGATTGGGAATACCATAATCATAGGGACGTGGATATAAATACCTATGCCTTGGCGATCAAGGAGCTTGTCGCGCGCGGTTATTATTGCATCCGTATGGGGAGGGTGGTTAACCAAGCTTTTATATGGAAGGACCCTCATGTCATTGATTATGCGATGAGTCCCTGGAGAAGTGATTTTGCGGACATGTATTTGATTTCAAGGTGTCATTTTTATATTGGGACTTCTTGTGGGATGGATGGGGTTGCGTGGTTCTTTAGAAAGCCTTTGATAGTGTTAAATATGATCCCGATGGCCGATGTCAGTGGTTGGTCACAAAATTATTTTAATATTTTTAAGAAAATTTGGCTGGTACAGGAAAAGAGATTCCTCACATTCAAGGAAATCCTTGCCCGGGACCCTCATAGGGACAGTTTTTTTATGGAGTATAAAAAATCCGGGCTTGAAATTGTTGACAATACTCCCCAAGAAATTTTTGATGCTGTTATAGAGAAAGAAGAACGGATGCGTGGTTGTTGGCAAACGAATGAGGAATACGAAGAGCTCCAGCGAAGATTCTGGGCGCTTTATAAGCCAGATGAATTGAACCAGGTGTTTCGGGCAAGGGTCGGGTCAAAATTTCTTTTACATAACCGTGATCTATTATGAAAATCTGGAAAATCATACAAATAGCGCAAAAACGGAACCCTTATTTATTGGTGGTTTTAGTGATGGTCACAGCTTTATCGAGTTTTATCCAGGCCACCTCTAGCATAACAGTCGCACCAGTCATCGATTTAATGATTCATCCGGATTTAAAACAAGCCAGTACGGCGACAATAACTATATTGAATTGGTTAGACAGGTTTTCCATTCCCAAAACCTTGCTGGCGTTGATCATATTTTTTCTATTGGTGACCATTATCAAAAATATCATTACGGCTGTATCCAAATATATCCTCACCCATATAAGGCAGCAAATGGTCAAGAACATTATCCTAGAACAATACCGTACTTTCATGGGGGCCAACTGGGCTTTTTTTGTCTCCCATCAGCAAGGGATGCTAAGCAGTTCAATCATCACAGAGACGGAAAAAGTCGGTATCACGTTTCAAACCTTGGGGGACATGGCCTCGTGTGGTTTGTGTGTGATTTTTTATTTAGGGGTGGGTCTGTATATTTCATGGAAGATAACACTAATGGTTGTGATTTTGACCCTTGGTGGTCTTGTTCCTGTTTTCTTGGTTGGGAAAAAGGTCGGTCAGGTGGGAAAGATAAGCACCATGAAAGCGAATGAGTTTCAGGAAGCTATCATGGAATCTTTCCACGCCGCAAAATTAATTTTGGGGTATGGAAACCAGCGCAAATCTTTCGATAAACTCACCAAGATAGTTGACCCGCTGATATCAGCAGGGTTCAAGCATGTGGTGATCCGTGCGGTAACGCCGCTGGCTTTTGAACCAATCGGTTTCGCGGTGATCCTTCTGGCGGTATATTTGGGCTGGAATTATCTTCACCTTAACATAGCGGAACTCTTTTTGTTATTATATGTCTTTAAAATGATCAGTCAGTACGCGTTAAACATCGTTGATTTAAGGAATTATTTAAAGAACGTTTCCCCTGG
>CAYZLU010000185.1:0-5135 GCA_964479285.1 uncultured Planctomycetales bacterium
GGGTAATGTTTTTGTTTATTTGCGGTGGGATTTATTTATATGCCAAAAGAAAATGAGACCCATGGGGAGATTCCCCATGGGTCGAATGGGTTACGGAGTGTAGTACCAATCTTCCCATTCTTCTGACAATATATCGTTAATGTTTTGGGCTGGATCATCAATTATCATTTCGTGTACTGATTTGCCGATGGGTTTCATTTGGCTAAAATCTTCTCCGTATCGGTTCCTGACTGCGTTTGGGTCTGACTGCCAATCTGAGCCGACGAGTTGTATGCCGTCTGAGTTTGGTTTTAAGTCTCCGTCTGTACCGTATTGAATAATGCCCATTTAATTTTCTCCTATGATTGTCTTCTATGATTGAGTCGGTGACAAATTGTCACCATCTGTTTTTATATTTAATCCTATTAAAATTCTGGATTGGATCATGCCCGTTAATCTTTTAAAAATTTCATTAAATAATTTGTTTTCATTCTCATTCATTTGCCTGGGCGTTTCTCCAATAAAAATAAAGTAATGTTTTTTGATGGCGTTGAGCTGATCTAATATTGCGTTGGCCAATTCTATTGCAACTAAATTGCCAATTATTGCTTGAGCTTCTTCGTTATTATCCGTTTCAAAAGTAAATTTCATTTTCATTTCTCCATTTTTATTTAATTAAGAATATATTACAGTTTCGCCATCATCTGATTGATAACCAATATGATGGCCGTTTTCATCATTAAACTCATACATTTCTAGCAATGTTCCATCGCTGATTAAATCATCTATGTAATCTTTCAAATCTTTAGCTGCCTGCTCGATTTCTTCGTCAGACATCTGTGAAAATGATTCAGAGTCTGTTTCGAATGATATTAATGTGCCGTAGTATTCCAGTTCGTTTGTGTTTATATTTAATAACATTTGTGATGTATCTATCATTTCCATTTCTCCGTGTGTGTGTTGCAATAGAGACATGTTATAACATCATAACCGAGCAGTCAACACTATTTCGCATATTTTTTATGATTACATATAATAGTAAGTTAGTTTATTGAGCAAGAGAAACAACAAATTCATTTTGCTAAAATATGTTATGATGATGTTATATGTTTAATGGGGTTAAAATGCCAGCACCGAAAAGTAAGCTTGCCAAGGGCGGACGCAAAGATTTAACAGTTAAAGAGACCGGCAGATCTTGGAACATGGCTACTTTGTATGAGTCTACTTTCCCGAAAGAAGTCGTTAAAATGATGAGCAAAGGACACTCTATATACGAAGTAGCATTACATCTGGGGGTCGGTACTCGTACCATGTACAATTGGGCTGAGCAATTCCCCGAATTTAAAGCAGCTTTAGAAGATGGCAAAGACTATCGTAGAGCATGGCTAGACAAAGGCTTCCATACTTATATGGATGAGAAATTCGACATCAAGGGCTATACAGTCGCTTTAACAGCTGACTACAACTACAATGACAAAGGTGCTCAAATCAATATAGATATGAGCAAATCAGATGAAGAAAGTATTAAAACAGTCACGGATATAATTCAAGACTTACATAAGAACACTATATGAGCGATGAAAAAGTTACGTTTTTAATCCATTTTAAGACTGTGCCCTGGCAGATTATTGAAAGCTTACAGATATGCTATGATAATGGTGATGAAATTATTAAGACTGCTGCGCTCAAAGCTGCTAAAATCATGGATGACCATCTCAAAAAGATGGAAAGCATATGGATTGAACAAGCACGAGAAAGAAATGAAATCATTAAATGAATTATTAGACGAAATGTTACAAGCCATAGCTGCCCATCATGATGCTATCATAGCCCATATTAACTCATTGCCTGACTCAATCAAGATGGATATCATTAAAGAGATAGCAGATCTGGCAGTAGATGAGATAACAAAGCATGAAGCAGTCAAACAAGCGATTATTCAGCCCATTCCAGGCACATTTATCAACGGTCAACAAGTAAACGTAGGTGTCACAAATGCCCCTTAAGAAAGGATCTAGCCGTAAAGTCATCGGCGAAAATATCAGCGAGCTGGAGCACTCTGGCCGCCCACATAATCAAGCTATAGCAATAGCTTTATCAGAAGCCAAGGTCAAACGTAAACCAAGTAAGAAGGGAAAAAAGAAATGAGAGCCCCCAAAACTAGTGAAGAACATACAAAAGATTATCAGGACGCACAGTCCCGCAGAAGGCTCTCAAAATTAAGCGCCCAGACTTCGGGCCTTCGCCAAATTAGAGACGTGAAAGCCGATGAAAAGGCTCTAAAAGAAAATGACCCAAATTATAATAAATATGGCTCGAACGCAGCAGGAGAGCCTACGACAAGTGAAGGAAAAAGTAAAAGAAGAAAGGAACGTAGCACAACATATTTCTCAAAATGAAACAAAGCACCCTCATCAAAAGGAAAGAAAAAATGAAAGAATATATGGACAAAGCAGAGCACAAAGGCAAAGCAACTCATGAACGCGAAAAGGGCGAAGACATGCCTAAATCAAGCATCGCAGCCAAGGGCTCACTTGAAAAAGTAACCTTGCATGGCTCAGGCGGAAGCGCTTATCCTAAAAACAAGAAGCTTTGTAAGCTAGGATACTAATGGATGTAAGCCCTGACCAAAAAGGGCTTATCGACGGTCTATCAGTCAAAGATGTCACAAAAGCAGAGCTGCTCGGCAGTTTTCTGCTTTTTGCACGTGTGTTCTATAAGCTGAAGACCGGGCGCGAATTCGTCATCAGTAACCCTCCGGGCCGTGAGCCGCACATCATTACGATGGCAAGAGAGCTAAAAGCTGTCTTCAATATGCAGACCACGCGGCTTTTGATTAACGTTCCCCCTGGTTATCATAAATCCACATTGCTGGTCTATTGGGTCGCTTGGTGCTATGCCAATTATCCTGACTGTAACTTTCTCTATATAAGCGTTGGGTATGATCTGGCTGTCAAGCATACTGCCACCATCAAAGAAATAATGGAAATGAGCGAGTATAAAGCGTTATTTAACGTCCATTTACGTGCTGACAGCAAATCCAAAGGCAACTTTAAAACAGAAGCAGGCGGAATTTGTACAGCCTTCGGGGCTGAAATGACCATCGTTGGCGCTGATGCTGGGTTGCCAAATTTAGATCGCTTCTCGGGCTGCGTCATCATGGACGACATGCATAAGCAGACTGATACTTTTTCAGATACTCTACGAAATAAAGTGACTGACAACTATAAGGGTACGATCACAATGCGCCCTCGGTCACACAATGTGGCTCGGATTTTCATTGGTCAGCGCTTGCATGAAGACGACTTGCCAGCGTTTCTATGCGACGGGCGAGAAGGATATGAATGGAAAAAAGTCATACTCACAGGGCTAGATGAGCATGATAATCCGCTCTATCCAGAGGCGTTTCCCAAAGAAATGCTGACAACAATGCGAGACAAAGACCCATATAATTTTTGGTCACAACAGATGCAGCAACCCCAACCTGCGGGAGGAGGCATATTCAAGCGTGACTGGTTCCATCTAACGGATATGGAACCTCAAATCATGAGTACATTCCTGACGATTGACACCGCAGAAAGCGACAAAAATTGGTCGGATTTTACTGCCCTGTCATTCTGGGGCATATATAGATTAGAAGCACGTGGAATTGACATTGGCATCTATGGGTTGCATTGGCTGGACGCCAGACAAATACGCATTGAACCCAAAGACCTAGAGGCAGAGTTCTATGATTTCTATATGGGATGTATGCGCCACAGAATCAAACCCGACAAGGTATTAATTGAAAAGGCCTCGGCTGGTACCACTTTGGTATCAATCCTGAAGGGAGTGCCTGGCATGCATGCAATACCGATTGAGCGCAACGCAGGGGGCGGCAATAAGACTGCGCGCTTCTATGAATGCCAAAAGTTTGTGGCATCTGGACGCATCACATTACCCAGACAAGGAAGACATACTGAAATGTGCCTTGAGCATATGCGCAAGATAACTGGGAATATGAGCCACGCACACGATGACTTGGGTGATACATTAGAAATGGCTTGTCGAGCGGTATTTATTGATGAGTCATTATTACCGTATACTAATACTAACGCAGCGGTATTAAATGCTCTTTCGAGCGACATTAACAAATTGACGGCATTGAGGCAAAGGGCACTATGAGCGATAAATACGACGCAAAAACAGAGTTACACCGCATCAAGCAAAACATAGAGAATGCCTACCAGGGATTTGAAGACAACTACGAGACATATACTCGTTGGCGTAATTTTATTTTCGTTGATACTCTATCTGATGGCTCTAAGTCAGTCAATAATCAAATCCAGCGCCCTAATGTTCAATTCAATATCATTGAGGCTTATTTATCTCGTCTTGTCGGTGAAGTCAGCAAGAATGAGCCATGTCCGACGATTTCGTCTTCTGATGATTACGTGCCTGAGAATGAGCAGCAAGCACAAATTCAGACCCAACAGATTGAGGTTCTTGAGGGTTACGCGCGTCATTTATTGCAAGAGGCTAATAAGTCGGGCTTCCAGAGTTTTGTTCTTAGAGATACTTTCTCGGGTGGGATGGCGTCAGTTAAAATCAAATCTGAGTATACGTCTCCTACTAGCATGCTCCAAGATTTGAAGTTTGAGCAGACTTACGATCAGACCCTAGTTGGGTTCGATTTGCTTGCGACCAAGCCCGACAAGTCCGACGCTAACTTCTGCTTTGAAATAGTGCCAATGCGGTATGAAGATTTCACAAGAGAATTTAAAGGCGTAGACATACAAGATTTCACCTTTACCAGCGGATTCTTGCCGATGAAATCAGGTCAAGGCCATCTTGGGCCATTCAGTTGGTCGTATAAAGTGGGTAATGAGAAGATCATACTTGTCTGCGATTATTACGAAAAGATTAAAAAGAAAACCAGGCTATTGAAACTATCGGACGGCAAAACACTACTGAAGAAAGACTTGAAAGAATATCTGATGAAATGGGAGAAAGGTAACGAATTCTATCCTATGCAGGCACCATTTGAAGTTGAAAGTCGCGAAACTGAAACGACTAAGATATTACGCCATAGACTGATTCAGAATAAAATCATTAAAACAGAAGACACGGACTTTATTAACTTGCCCATCAAGTATATCGATGGCAATTCAATTATC
>CAYZLU010000186.1:0-5134 GCA_964479285.1 uncultured Planctomycetales bacterium
AGCTCCATGTGCGCCTTGACGGGGATGGAAGTTTCAAATGCCTCTTTGTACGATGGGGGGACGGCCCTTTATGAAGCCATGATGATGGCCATCCGGATCACCGGGCGTGATAAAGTGATCATGGACGGTGGTGTCAGCCCCATTTACCGCAAGATCTTAAAAACATATACGCATCATTTGTCGTATCGATTTGAAGAAACTCCCGTCGTGCATGGCCAAAGCAGCCGTGAAGAAATTTACAGGCTCTTAGACAAGGACACCGCCGCCGTTATTTTGCAGAACCCTAATTTTTTTGGGGCCATTGATGATTTTACTGACATCATCCAGAAAGCCCACAGTGTCGGTGCCCTGGCCATTGTTAGTGTCTATCCCGTTTCATTAGGTTTATTGAAGACTCCGGCTGAGATGGGTGCTGATATTGTCACCGGTGAAGGCCAGTCTTTGGGCTTACCTCTCAATTTTGGCGGTCCATATTTGGGGTTCATTTGTGCCCGTAAAAAGTACATCCGCAAAATGCCCGGACGTATCGTTGGCGAAACAGTGGACTCCAAGGGACGGCGTTGTTTTGTCAATACCCTGCAAGCTCGTGAACAGCATATCCGACGCGAAAAGGCCACGTCGAATATTTGTACCAATGTATCTTTGTGCGCCCTGCAGGCGGCGATATTTATGGCTGTCATCGGTAAAAACGGCCTGAAAGAAATGGCGCAATTGAATTTAGATAAAGCTGAATATATGAAACAGGTTTTGTCCACCATCAAAGGTGTTGAAGTCAAGCGTTCCGCGCCTACATTTAATGAGTTCACCGTTCATTTACCCAAGGACGCCTCGCAGGTGGTCGCGGCCATGATGAAGAAAGGTTTCGCCGCAGGGTTCCCGCTGGGCCGTTATTATCCCGGCATGGAGCGGTATTTGTTGGTGGCGGTCACCGAGAAAAGGACTAAAGAAGAAATTGACCGTTACGCAAAAGCGCTGCAGGAAGAATTGTAGAAGAAGTTTTCCAAATTTCCCTTCCCCTTGTGGGGAGGGCCAGGGAGGGGGAAAATAGGCAATGGACCTATTTCACCCCCACCTAGCCTCCCCCATCGAGAGGGAGTAATATCAATGAATGGTATTTATATGGAATTAATTTTTGAAAAATCAATACCAGGACGTAAAGGGTTTCATTTTGGGCCTTCGGATGTGCCTACCCACGCGCACATACCTTCAAGTTACGCGCGTACGCAAGAAGCTCCTTTGCCGGAAGTCTCTGAGCTTGATGTGGTGCGGCATTACACCCGCTTATCGCAGAAGAATTTTTCCATTGATACGCATTTTTATCCGTTGGGTTCATGCACCATGAAATACAATCCGAAATTTACCGAGGCCCTGGCGCGCTTGTCGGGTTTTACGGACCTGCACCCGCTTTTGGCCCAATTGTCCGGCGGAGAGCAATGGACCCAGGGGGCTTTGCAGATTTTGTATGAATTAGAGCAGTGGATGTGTGAAATGACAGGGTTTAGTCATTTCACCATGCAGCCACTGGCTGGTGCCCATGGGGAATTGACCGGCATTATGCTGATGGCTGCTTATCACAAGTCCCGTGGCAACAGTAAGAAGAAGTATGTCATTATTCCTGATTCAGCCCATGGCACCAACCCTGCTTCTGCCGCGGTGGCGGGTTATGAAACAATCTCGATTCCATCCAATAAAGACGGGGGCATGGATCTGGCAGCGCTTAAGGCCGCTGTCAATGAGGAGACTGCCGGCCTGATGATGACCGTTCCCAGCACCTACGGGGTGTTCGAGGGGAACATCAGTGAAATTGCCAGGATCATTCATGCGGTCGATGGGATTATGTATTATGACGGGGCCAACCTAAACGCTGTCCTGGGGCGCTGCCGTCCGGGTGATGTTGGTTTTGACGTGATGCATATCAACACGCATAAAACTTTTACCACACCCCATGGGGGTGGCGGCCCGGGGAGCGGGCCTGTAGGAGTAAATGATAAGCTGTCCAAATTCCTGCCGATCTCCCAGGTAGTCAGGCGCAGTGACGGTTTTTACGCGCTGGACTATAATCATCCTGAATCCATCGGGTATATTGCTTCATTTTATGGTAATTTCGGACTTCTAGCAAGGGCCTATGCCTATATGCTGATGTTGGGCAAGGAGGGATTGACCGACACAACGGACCATGCGGTGCTTAACGCTAACTACGTCATGAAAAAGCTGGAACCCTATTATAAAATTTGTTTTGATCGTATCTGTATGCATGAAAGTGTTTTTTCCGCCTCTAATCAATCTGAGCGAGGTGTCCATGCCATTGATATTGCCAAATTCCTTATTGATCATCAGATCCATCCTCCAACAGTATATTTCCCCATCAGCGTTCCTGAAGCCATCATGATTGAGCCGACGGAAACAGAGTCGAAACAAACCATGGATCATTTCATCGCAAAAATGATCGAGGCAGACCAGCTTTCTCAAACCGACCCCGCAGCTTTTAAAGAATTTCCCAGGACCATGCCTGTTGCCCGCCCGGATGAAGTCAAGGCCGCACGGGATGTCAAAACCAATTTCTTTTTGACTCCGGCTGGGCCTGAGTCGTCCTGAGCAAGCCAAAGGCGGGTCGAAGGGGCCTTAATGCAACTAAGAGATGTTTCCTTTTCCACCCCTGAAGAAAATATTGCTTACGACGATGTTTTATTGTCCTTGGCGGAAAAGCATGGGGCAGGTGAGTTTTTACGTTTTTGGGAATCCACCAAGATTTTTATCGTGCTTGGCCGTATTGGCAGGGCGGAAACAGATGTCAATGCTGTCACGGCCCAAGAAGACCATATTCCTGTGTTAAGGCGTTCTTCGGGTGGGGGTACAGTCCTTCAAGGGCCTGGGTGCCTTAATTACACCTTGGTCCTTTCGAAGCAAAAGTACCCACCACTTAATGATTTGCGCCGTTCATATGAATGGATCAGTGCCAAGGCCATTGAAGCCCTGCGTCAAGCAGGGGTGGAGGCGTTTTTCAGGCCTACATCTGATCTGGCCACAGGACAGGAAGAGAAAAAATTTTCCGGTAACGCCCAGCGCCGTGGCAGGGGTTATGTTCTGCATCATGGCACAATACTTTATAAGTTTGAGCTGTCTCTTATCAACCGCTATTTGAATATGCCGTATGAAATCCCTGAATACCGCAAGCATCGCCCTCATTCCGATTTTGTTACCAATGTCCCCATTGACCCGAACATATTTAAAAATCATCTGGCCCAGGGTTTTCACGCATCAGCATTGCAAACCCCAAGCGTAGAAGAGCTTTCGTTGTTGAAAAAATTACTTGCCCCCCACAAAGACACCGATGATAAATTTTTAGATAATTAATGATATTTTATTTAAATTTGGTAATATAACGACATGTCCGCGAAGTTTTTATGTCTTTTTTTGATGACCATTGGTTTGTCTTCTATCTCCTGGCCTCTTGCGGCTGAGTCCATGGGGGCCAAACCTGATAAAAATTACCAGCAATACACCGATTTCTTTGAGAAGGTCTATCAAACTTTTGAAGACCATTATTATCTCCCGCCTGACCGCGAGGTTTACAATCATTTTATACAGAAGTTTAACAGCAAGATATACGCCCAACTTAAAAGCGAAGGTAAAAGTAACGATTACGTCAGATGGCGCAGCGCTTGGTATTTGGTGGACGCTTTAAGGTCAAAGGATGATCGTTTTACCCAATTTTATCCGCCCAAACCTGCAGTCAAATTTCAGCATGAGGCCTTGGGTCAGAAGATCGACCTGGGCATTGAAGGTAAAAAGAATGACATCGGTTTTTTGGTGACCCGGATGGAACCGCGTTCGGACGCCTATGACAAGGGCTTACGGGAAGATGATATCATTTTGCAGATCGATGGGAAGACTGTCCTGAGCATGCCAGAGGATGCAATTAATAGTAAGTTAACACCCTTGGTAAACACGCAGGTCAAACTGGCTTATTTAAGCAATGAGACCAAAACGCAAAAGACCATCGAAGCTGTCAGCAAAGAATATTTTAAGCAGACAGTATTCATGCATCCAGTGCCGGTAGAAGGTGTTTTTTGCCTGGAAGTGCCCAAATTTGACCAAATGACGGTCCAGGACATGTACCACTTTTTACAATTGATTAAAATCCGTGACCCTAAAGGGTTGGTGCTGGATTTGAGAGGCAATCCGGGAGGCCCTCCTTTAGCGGCAATGCAAATATCCGGTTTTTTCCTTAAGGGCGGAGAAGAGTTTGCTTATTTTCAAAAACGTAATTCTCCCAAAAATTCCCTAGAGGTCCCCACCTACGGTCCCCAAGATCAATTTACCGCCCCCATTGTCATCCTAGTTGATGCTGACACCGGCAGCGCCGCGGAATTATTTACCGGCATTATGCAATTTAGGAGACGGGCGGTTGTACTAGGGGTCAATACGGCAGGCCAGATATTACTGAAAAGCATGTTTCCTATGGGCGATGGTTCTTCAATAGCCCTGGTGACGGCCCGTACGCATTATCCCGATGGCAACGTATTTGGTTTCGATGGTATAACTCCTGATAAGATAATCAGTGATGCTCCTAAAGATGGGTTGATTAATTTAGCTGCGGCCTATATTGCCATGAAAACCAGGTAGGAGAAATCCAAAGAGTTTAGAATATAGGATTTTGAACCATGCACACTCTTTTATTGGTACTTTTTGGTCAATGTGTTTTTGCTGTTGTCGTGATTTTTGTTCTAAAAGGTTTTTTAGAAAAGGAATTGATGATGGCGGCCCTTGAAAAGTTCGAATCCTGTAAATTTTCACCGGATATTAGGGAGGTCGCTGTGCGCACAGCCTCAAGCATCGGCGATGAATTCAAGGGCCATATTGAAGCCATCAAACAACGGAAAATGCCTCAAGCAAATCTGAATTTCCAGAAAGACACTGCCCTTAAAGGAGGTGTCATCATTGCGGTCGGAGACCTTCTATTGGATTTTAGCTTTCGAAGCCGTTTGCAGCATTTGTGGTCATGACTACTGTGGGCAAAAAAATTCTTGTTATAGTCCCTGCTTTTAATGAGTGCGGCAATATCGGCCGCACGGTCGAAGAAATCCGTAAGTTCGCTGATAATGTTGATATTTTGGTCATTGATGACGGGTCT
>CAYZLU010000187.1:0-5094 GCA_964479285.1 uncultured Planctomycetales bacterium
CCCTCAAGGCCCAGAACGCATTACTCTTTATAACCGGACCAGGGCCAATGCGGAAGCTTTACTTGAGGATATCGGTAAAAAGATCAATGTCGAGAAAGTCGCCATTGTAGATGAGCCTGAAGATTTAAACATTGAATTGGCAGATCTGTTGATCAATACGACAGATGTGGGGATGAAAGAGAGTGACCCTCTTTTAATTGACCCTGGATCTTTACACAAAGAAATGCTTGTTTATGATGTCATCTACAGCCCAGGAGAGACGAAATTATTGGCCCAGGCACGCCTTAAGCAGGCACGCACCGCCAACGGCCTGGGGATGTTGTTTTTTCAAGGGGTATTGGCTTTTTGGCATTGGTCAGAAGTGGAATTAGATGAACGGACCAAAAGAATAATGAGAAAATCTTTGGAGAACGCATCTCATGGATCTTAATTTATTATTAGGTGTCTTTATTTTTATCTTTGGCGCCATGGTCGGCAGTTTCCTGAATGTTTGTATTGTCCGTCTCCCCCTGGAGAAATCCATCGTATTTCCAGGGTCTCACTGTGTGGCTTGCCGTGCCTCGATTCAATGGTATGATAATATTCCCCTTATCAGTTGGCTCCTTTTAGGTGGGCGCTGCCGTGCATGCCGTGCAAAGATATCGTTTCGGTATTGGTTGGTCGAGTTGCTGACTGGGGTAATTTTCTTTCTTTTTTATCGTCATTACGGGATCCAGCCTGTTCTATGGCCGTATTTGGTCATGGTCAGCGGTTTTATAGTTGCGACATTTGTCGATTTTGAGCACCGCATTATTCCTGACGAGGTTTCTATTGGCGGCATGATTGCTGGTGTGGTCTTTAGTGTAATAGTTCCCCAGCTGCAAGGGACCCATTCACCGTTTCTAGGGGCGGCATTTTCTTTATTGGGAGTATTGGTAGGCGGGGGATCAATTTACCTGATGGGAATGATCGGAGATTTTGTTTTTAAAAAGGAAACCATGGGTGGTGGAGACGTAAAATTATTGGGAATGGTTGGGGCTTTTATGGGTTGGAAGCTGGCCTTATTGACGTTCTTTTTGGCCCCATTTTTTGGGGCAGTTTTTGGGATTGTTGAAAAAATACGCACCAAGGACAGCACGATTGCCTATGGCCCCTTTTTGATCATGGGTGCTTTGGTGAGTTTGTTCTGGGGGGACAAGATCATTAATTTTTTAATTACGGGCGGGATATATCATTTATGAAAATCATGTCCTTAAAAATTGTGCTGGCATTAACGTCTGTTTGTTTATTTCTATTTACTATGCCGCCAAGTTTTGGCACTCCACCAGTCAGTATTGATTTGTCTTATGATTTAGATAAAGGGTCCCTACATGTTGAGGCAATCCATCCTTCATTTAATCTGGACAAAAGTTATGTGCGTTTGATGAATGTTTATCTTAATGACCAACGAGTTTCAACCTTGAATTATTCCAGGCAAAGTGATTATAATAAATTTACCGATGATGTGCCTTTGACTGCCAAGGTCGGGGATGTCATTAAAGTCGAGTTATTCTGCACTTTGGGGGGCGACATGTCCAAAGAGTTGACGGTAACAAAACCTGAAGCTGCAAAGCCAGATCAAAGTGCTGGAGCAAGTACGTAATATGCGTTATTGTGTTTTATTCGCACTACTTTTTGTAACATTGCCAGTATTGGCTCAAAATGCCACTGCCCAGCAAGCTGAGTCGCGAGAGAAGGGTACCTTGATCAAGAGCATTGTCATGGAAGGTTTTATGCTCGAAGATAAGGGCCAGTTTGTCAAATTATTCAAAGCTTACCGTAATAAATATTTAACTAAAACTGACATGGATGAAATCCTTCAAAAAGTCCAGGACATTTATGAAAAGGAAGGGTACCAGGAATTGGTATCGATCACCTATCAAGTGGTGAAAAATCGTTTGGTATTTGCAGCTTCAATGATTTCTTAATTGGTAAATTTCCTGTTGTAGAGTTTGGCTGTGGGAAAGCGTGAAAGGTGCTTTTGGAAAAGAATGTTGTATTAATTGGTTTTATGGGCTCAGGCAAATCCATGGTGGCCCGGAGATTGGCAGATCATCTCAAGGTGGAATTGGTCAGGACAGATGATTTGATAGAAGCCAGGACAGGAAAATCGGTCAATGGGATTTTTGAGGACCACGGTGAATCCTATTTTAGAGAGATAGAAAGTGAAGTAGTTAAGGAAATTTCACATCGCCTCGGTGTTGTTATTGATTGCGGTGGAGGTGTCGTTTGCACCAAGGAAAACTTGCAATATCTTAAGTCTAATGGTATTGTATTTTATTTGCAGGCCTCACCGGAAGTGATTTACCAGCGTATAAAGAATGAAACGCACCGGCCCCTGTTAAAAGTGCCCGACCCCCTCGGGTTTATTAGGCAACTCTACCAACAAAGACTCCCCCTGTACAATCAGGCCGACTACATCATTGATGCTAATGATGCGTCCATTGAAGGCCCGGTTGTCGAAATCCTGCGTGTCATTGCGAGCAAAGCGAAGCAATCTTTTTAGAGAATTGCCGCGATGCCTTCAAACCAGCATGAATCATCAATTTAGGGGGGGATTATGACCGAACAAGAAGCTTTGCTTGTTTTAAATGCTGTACCTGATTTAGGTGCCATCCGGATCCGTAAATTGATGGCATTTTTTGGCAGCGCATTGGAAGTCCTGGAGGCCAGCTTGGAAGAATTGGCCCAAAGCGGCCTGCTTTTTCCTGCGGCTGCCGAAAACATATTCTATTTTTCTAAAGACAAATTCTTGCGAGACGAATATAATTTGATGCAACGTGAAGGGGTCATTGTCCGCACAGTCGCTGATGAGGATTATCCCAGTTCTTTAAAAGATTTTGAAGATTCACCGGTGGTCATGTACATCAAAGGTGAAATAGATTGCCTTAAACCAGGGTCTGTGGCCATCGTGGGTTCCAGGGCGGCCAGTTTTCATGGATGTAAGTCAGCCAAAGTTTTTGCCCAGGCTTTTGCCCGCGCGGGGACATTGGTGGTGTCTGGCCTGGCCCGCGGCATTGATACGGCGGCCCATCAAGGAAGCCTTGAAGCAGGTGGTAAAACCATTGCCGTCATCGGCTGTGGTTTTAACCATATGTATCCAAAGGAAAATCATTCTTTAATGGAAGCGATCAGCCGGAAGGGGGCAGTGGTTTCTGAGTTTGCCTTTTCCATGCCGCCTTTAAGGCAGAATTTTCCTTGGCGTAACCGTATCATCAGCGCCTTAAGCGTGGCCACGGTCGTCATCGAGGCAGGGAGCAAGAGCGGGGCATTGATCACCGCTGATTATGCCTTGGCCCAAAATAAGGATGTTTTTGTTTTGCCCTCTAACATTGATAATGAAACAGCTTATGGGAGTAATCGGTTGATCCAGGACGGGGCCCGCGTGGCCTTAAATCCTGGAGATGTTTTAAGCCAAATTAAAAATGATTATGACCCTGTACCTGAAACTGACAGCAGGCGTGTGCTTTTGTTAAGTGATGAGCAAGCGCGGGTTTATCCACATATCACTTTTATGCCGGTGCATCTTGATGAGTTGGCCAGGCAATCAGGGTTTAATATCAGCAGTCTTATGAATATTACTTTAAGTTTAGAATTAAAACGCGCGATCCGCCAATTACCAGGTCAATATTATGTAAGGACGCCGATTCTCTAAATCGGCACTTCATATCAGTAGTAAATCTTGTGAAATTATAAGGAAGTCAACATGCCTAAATTTTTAGTTATTGTAGAGTCTCCTGCTAAAGTCAAAACGATCAACAAGATTTTAGGGTCAAAATATAAAGTCACGGCATCCATGGGGCATTTGATTGACCTGCCGAAATCAACGATAGGAGTAGACGTTGACCGTGATTTTGAAGCTAAATTTATCGTGGTGCGGGACAAGCAAAAAACCATGGCCAAATTAAAAAAAGAAGCCAAGGATGTGGATGAGATCATTATCGCCACTGACCCTGACCGGGAGGGAGAGGCTATTGGTTGGAATTTAGTTGGGCATATAGCGAAGGGTAAGAAGGTCAGCCGTGTGGTTTTCCATGAGATCACCAAGGACGCTGTCAAGAAGGCCTTTCTTCATCCCAGGGAGTTTAACCACAAACTTGTCGACGCCCAAAATGCCCGTCGGGTATTAGACCGAATGGTGGGTTATCAGATCAGCCCTTTGCTGTGGAAAAAGGTGGGGTCCCGCCTCAGTGCCGGGCGGGTGCAGTCTGTGGCATTGCGTTTGATTGTTGAGCGTGAGGAAGCCATCAGGATCTTTGTCCCTCAAGAATATTGGCAGATCGCGGTCGATTTGCAAAAAAAAGGCCTTAAAGATATTTTGACCGCCAATCTGGAAAAAATAGACGGTACAAAAGTCGACCTTAAAACAGGTCCATTGACTAACGATGTCGTTGCTGAAATAAAAAAAGCTTCTTTTAACATTTCAGCCATCACCACCCGGCAAGTCAAACGCAATGCCCCGGCACCGTTTATCACGAGTACCCTGCAGCAAGAGGCCTTTGGTAAATTAGGTTTTAACACCTCCAAAACGATGTCAATTGCCCAACAGCTATACGAAGGTATTGAGATCGGTGATGAAGAACCTGAAGGTCTGATCACCTACATGCGTACAGATTCCGTTAACATCGCAGCCGAGGCCATCGAAAAGGTCAGAGGGTTGATTAAAAAAGAACACGGTAAAGAGTACCTTCCCGAGCAGCCCAACAGGTTCAAATCTAAAAAAAGCGCCCAGGAAGCCCACGAGGCCATACGGCCCAGTGATGTTTACCGCAAGCCTGAAGATATCAAACAATACCTCAGTGATGAACAGTATCGTTTGTACAATCTTATCTGGAAAAGGTTTATCAGCTGCCAAATGATGCCGGCCATTTTCGAGCAAACAAAAATTGAAATTTTAGCGGCACGCTTTCAGTTTGGGGCCTCGGGTTCAATTTTGGCTTTTCCGGGGTATTTGGCAATGTACATGGATAATGAAGAGCAGGACGTCAAGCTTGATCCTTCTTTATACACTCAGGGTGATGTGCTTGATCTATTGGATGTCAAACCCAGCCAGCATTTTACCAAACCGCCGGCGCG
>CAYZLU010000188.1:0-5093 GCA_964479285.1 uncultured Planctomycetales bacterium
TTGGTGATTTCAATATAAAAACCAAAGACATTGGTGAATCCGACTTTAAGCGACGCAATGCCTGATATCTTGATTTCTTCAGCCTGATAGTTGGCCAGCCACTGCCGGCCATTTTCTAAAATGTTTTTAAGTTCATCCAATGGCACATCATTGCCCGGTTGGATCATCTTGCCTTCGGGTTTGCCCAAAGGCACGTCGGGATTAATGGTCCTGGTCAAAAGTTAACGAAGGGTGTCAAGGTCATGGACCGCTAAAAGAGGATTAGGGCTTTTTGCCAAAGTCTCAGCGATCAAGGGCACCCGCAGCAAGCCCTGGCGTATGTTTAAAATATCTTTAATGGAACCGCATCCACAGGAAAGGCGAGAGATGGCTTTTTGCAGATCAGGCATATTCTTTAGACATTCTCCCAAGGTGTCATTGCGAGGAGGTGAAGCCGACGAAGCAATCCCGTTTTTAATAGATTGCTTCGGGCTTGTGCCCTCGCAATGACACTGAGACGCCAGTTCTTTGGCCGCCTGCTGCCGCAACTGGATGGCGGCGACGTCTTTTAGGGGATGATGCAGCCAATACCGTAAAGCCCGCCGGCCCATGGGGGTTGAGCTCAAGTCAATGCATGCCAGCAAAGACTCAAGTTCCAGGCCATAATGAGCGGCAGGGGAAATAAATACATGGTCATCCTGGGCGTAGAGGGCAATTTTGTCGATATGCTTGAGGCTGGTTTTATTCATGGTTTTTAAATATTCCAGCAAAGCACCCGCAGACCCTTGCGCCAAGGGCAAATCATCAACACCAAAACCCCGGAGAGACTGGGTAGACAAATGAGCACAGAGGCTTTTTTTAGCCATGTCGGTGTTAAAAGCCCAATCACCGTAAGGGCTTAAAGTAATGGCGCGCATTTTGACCAGAGGATGTGAAAAAAGATTCTTGATATTTTCTTCCTGTGATTCAGGGTACAGGCATTCAAAAACAGGAAGTTTGGCTAAAAGTTCGATGGTTGATGACAGGGAAAGTTCATTGGCAAAAATCGTGCCGCCGGAATTATCAATAAAAGCGATGCCAAAGTCACACCTCCCCGGTTTACCAGGCCTGGATCCGACCAAGATACTCATCAGATAGCGTGAATCAATGGAATCATCTAAATATGTTCCGGCGCTGATAATGCGTATGACGTCGCGTTTGACGATGCCTTGGGCAGTGGCAGGGTCTTCAATCTGTTCACAGATGGCGACCTTTTTACCGGCTTTGATCAATTTGGCAATGTAATTGTCACTGGAATGGTAAGGGACCCCGCACATGGGAATCTTGCCGCTGGCATCACTCCCGCGGGAAGTCAAGACCAGGTCTAAAATTGAAGACGCCTCAGCGGCATCCTCAAAAAACATTTCATAAAAGTCGCCCAAGCGGAAGAAAAGAATGGCATCCTGGTGGCGCGTTTTGATGTCGCGGTATTGCTTGATCATGGGGGTCGTGGTTTGCACAGAGATAATTTATAGCACAAACCAAAGCCAAAGGGAAAATATTTTCTTTCCCAGGCGCGTTTCCATCGTCCATGATGAGAGTTCTAGGGCTTGACATCAACTGGCCGGATGATTATCATAGCGTGGTTCCAAATTTTAATCCAGATCAAAATGTATGCCTTATGTCCATCGTAACAAGATTTTAATTTTTACGTCAATGATCTTAATGGCCATCTGTCCTTGCATTGGCCTCTGTGATCCATTGCCTGCCCCTCCTTTTTATGATGCTATTATGAAGATCATTGGGCCTCTCGAATACTCGGGTGTCCCGGTCATGGTTAAGCCCCAGGTGGCCTTGAGCATTGATTTTGATAAACGGACATGGACCTTGCACAATATCCATGAATATGACGATCAAGGCACCGTCATTTTAGAGCAGGGTCGTTATGGTCTTTGCGCGGAATTGGCCGTTTTTCTGTTCGAAAAAATCAAACCATTGCTCAATGGGCGTTATGAAGTTAAATTCGCCATGGTCACGGAATCAGGGTTCTTTGCCACAGAACAATCCAATCATATTGTTTTATTATTAGTGGGTAAATCCGACAAGCAAGTTTACTTGATTGACCCGTCCTTCCATAAGTACGCGCGGATGAAGGACCTTGCTGAATACCAAGTCATCAATATCCAGGACACATTGTCTTTTGTTAGGGACAAATCCCACGACATCTCTTTCGGTGTTGACCAGGCGATCCCGCTTTACATCAAGAATGATTTTTTGTTGTCATTTTCAGTGACCTCTGTTGACGGAAAATTTGATAAGGACAATTTTATTTTTGTCATTTCTGCCAACCGCCGCTATAAATTTTCCGGCAGGGACATTGTCATTATTGGCCGGCATAATAAGGAGTTTGAGGATTATGAAGACAAGGCCCTGTTAAACCAGCTCCTGGCCTCGGGTGAAATCAAGGTCCTGTTTGATAAAATAAAAAATTGGATTGAGCGGGTTTGATTCTTATGAAATGGTTCTCTCGTTGGGAGTTTTTTGCTTGTGGGTCGGCATTTTTTGCCGGGCTTACGGCTTTTTTAGGTAAGATGGGTGTTATGAATGTCAATTCCAATCTCGCGACATTCATCCGCACCGTTGTGGTCCTTGTGATGACCGCAGGCATTCTTTCGTGGCGCCATCAATGGCAATGGCCGCAGGGCGCTGCCACAAAAGCCTGGTTATTTCTGGTGTTTTCAGGCATCGCCACGGGCCTTTCGTGGCTTTGTTATTACCGCGCTTTGAGTTTAGGCCCAGTTTCTAAAGTGGCCCCTATCGACAAATTAAGCGTCGCTTTTGCCATCGTGCTGGGTATTTTATTCTTAGGGGAGAACCTTACCTGGCCGGTCGCTTTGGGTGCCGGCCTCATCATCTTAGGGTCTCTCATCATTGTTTTCTTTTAGAGATCAGGCCCAATTGTGTCGGCGTCAAAAGCCAAAGGAGGCTTGCCACTGACTTCTTTGACGGCCAATCAATGCTGAGACAGCAAAGCCCCCCTTTTTTAAAAGCTATATCCATCGGACGGTCACTTTCTAAAAGATGAGAAATCATCTGCGTCAAATGCGGCTCATGACCAACCAATAAAACATTCCTGGATTTTGGGAAAAGGGCATGGATTTCGGACAATAACTCTCCAATAGTAGCAGGGGGAAGTAAATTATCTGTCAAATGGACCCGTTTTCCCTTATAGACTTGCGTTACAATTTCTGCGGTTTGCCGGGCGCGAAGGTAGGGGCTGCTGCTGATGGCATCGAATTTTAAACCTAAATTCCGCATGCCTTGGGCCGCGAGCAGCATTTTTTTCCGGCCTTGTTCAGTCAAAGGACGCAGGCTGTCGTCTTTGTATTTTGGGTCGCCGTGCTGGCCGGCAAGGCCATGCCGTAAAAAATAAAGTTCCATAGCGTCACTCTTTTGAATATAACAGTGTTAAGAAGAACATGGTAAAATCCTCCCAAATCTATTATAATGGAAAACTTGAAGAATGTGGGAAGGAGTTTGTATGCGTTGTGCGTTAATCATGCTTTTGGGTTTAAGCCTTACAGGCTGTGCTACAACTCCTGTGTATAATCCTATGCAGATGGCCAATCAAGTGGAATTATTGTTAAATGAAAATGGGTTAAAAGCGGTCCATGAAGGCCAGACCATCGAACAGGTCCATCAGATCATGGGCACAGAACTTGTTATCGGTTATCAATTCCAAGTGCCCGGCTATAAACCTTTGACCATTTCCAACCCCTATAAAACAGAAACCATTAAGGGTACGGGTTATTTTATTGAATACTACATTGAAGCCATACGCCAGCCGGATGGTATTGTCAGCGACAATGAATTGATGCCGTTGATTTTTAAGAACGGCGATCTCATTGCCCGCGGTTGGCCTTTGGCCAATTCTTTACGAACAACTGTGAGTGTCCGGTATGAGGACCGCCCCGCCAAGCCTACGGTATGAAGGAACCTTTTTATGTTTCATTAAAGCCTTTTTTGAATCACGGCGCCCTCAGCCGTCCGACACCATGGAATGATCTCTTTGCCAATAATTATCCCTTAGAAGTAGAAATCGGTTTTGGCAATGGTGAATATCTGGAGCGCCTAAGCCGTCAACATCCGCATGTTAATTTTGTCGGGTTTGAACAGTACTGTGAACGCATCCACAGGACCTTGAGGAAATTAAGCCGCACGGGCCTTGAAAATGTGAGGGTATTGAGATTAGATGCACGGGCGGGCTTTGAGCGTTATTTTGGCCCCAGGACGGTCGCCCGCGTGCATTGCCTATACCCGCCGCCGTGGCCTAAAAAATCGGACGCCAAGCACCGGCTTTTTACGACGGAGTTCTTGAGGCTCGTCAACAGCCGCCTCGTCGACGGTGGTGTTTTAACCATCGTGACGGACCATTGTCCTTACATTGACTGGGTCTCTCAAAACATCCAGGACACAGGATTTTCCATTGAATTCAAGAAAACCCCGGCAAATTACGGCACCAAATTCGAGAAAAAATGGGTCGATGGCGGACAGAGTGAGTTTTATGAATTGCTTTTGACCAAGCATGATCATATTACCATAGGGGTAAAGGAGGACTGCGCTTTGCAAAGTTATCTTATTGATCATTTTGATCCTGACCATTTTGGTTTTAACGATTATTCCAAAGATGGAACGGCAGTGTCGTTTAAAGAAATATTATATGACGCCAAAAGGAAGACCGCCTTGGTCCATGTGATCGCCTGCGACGGGCCGCTGGCCCAGAACATACGCATCGTGATCGCCCATTCGCCCAAAGGCTGGCGTGTCAATTTAGCTGAAGGGACCATGTTAATGCCAACCATGGCCGTGTCCCAGGCGTTGGAATGTGTTTATCAGGCGGCCCAAAAGCAAAAGTAGGGACAGACACGACTTTTTTAAAAAAAGTCGTGTCTGTCCCTACTTTTTAAAGTATATTGCACGTTCGGACAAACACTTACGAAATCAAAGGAACGGGCCTTTTGTTGAAACTCTTTCGAACTTCTCTTATTGCAATTTTGGTGGTCATTTTAATATCTCCCGAGGGACAAGCGTATCGAACAGTCTTTAGGCACAGGGGGCCTTATCGTTTGACCGCC
>CAYZLU010000189.1:0-5069 GCA_964479285.1 uncultured Planctomycetales bacterium
GGTGTAAATGATCGGCGTGAAATTCGCGGTAACATTTTGATTAGTACTCATGGTGATTGTCGCGGGATCACTTGTGCCGCTCAAAGCTCCGCTCCAGGAGCTGAATTGATAACCGCTGGCCGCGATGGCGGTCAAAGCCACTACTGTTCCTGCATTATACGGTCCACTGGATGCGACACCATTGACCGACTGAGCCACTGTACCGTTCGATGCGGTGATACCTAAGGTGTATGTCACCGTTGGAATGAGTGAAAATGCCGCGCTGACCGTCTGGTTTGTTGTCACACCCGAAAAAGTATAGCTAGATGGCGTGTTTGTTAAAGCAGTGCCGTTGACGGTCACATTGGCAATTTGATAACCAGTATTAGGCGTGATCGTGTAAACCTGCGATCCACCGTAATTAACTGAATCCACTCCTGATGGTGAAATACTGCCGTTACTGCCAGCGGAAGCTGTGATTGTATAGGTGATATGGGTGAAGGTGGCACTAATGGTATGAGTACTTGTCACATTCGTTAGTATGTAACTATTGTTTGCATCCAGCGTCACAGGTGAACCATCTACTAAGACAGTATTAACGGAATAACCGGTATTGGGTGTCACTGTGAACTTCTGAGATGCACCATAATTGACGCTAGTAACACCCGCAGGACTGATGGAACCGCCAGTACCAGCGCTGGCGGTGATGGTCTCGGTCTGTAAGATAAAATTTGCAACCACACTCTTATTGACATTCATCGTCAATGTCAATGGATTTATGGCCCCGCTGACATCTCCAGTCCAACTTGAAAATTGATACCCCAACGAAGGAGAAGCTGTTAAAATAACTTGAGAGCCCGCTTGATATGAGGCACTGTTTGGGGCCGCGCTGACAACACCATTACCTGAGACACTGACTGTCAATGTGTAATTCGCTGGAATGATTGTGAAGGTACCGTTGGTCAGTTGACTTACTCTGGTCGTATCAAAAATTATATTACTAAAGGCCAACGCACAGCTGGCTGCTGAAGACCCCGGAGTGTTATTAACAGTGAATGTAATAAAAGCTATTTGCTGCTGTGGACCTGAAAGCGTTGAAACCGCGCCACCCGAGTTAAACATGCCCACCGTCACTACCCCAGGCGTATTGGGATTTTCGACGACAGTCCAGGAACTGTCGGCCGAACCTGCCGCGACGCTTGAAATACTCAAAAGATTAGGGTCAAATTGCAGGTTAAATTGCACCGAATTGACCGCCTGGCTGAAATCACCTAAGACCGAAACAGACACGGTACTGCCAGGGATCCCTGACACAGAAGTCACAGATAGATCAGACCCAACCGTCCCCAGCACCACGGCGTGTGTCATCTGGGGGAAAAACAGAATTGTTAGAAAACCTAATACCCACACGACCCAACTACTTATTTGACGGTTTTTTCTTAAACTCGACATATCTATCCTCTTTTTATAAAATGTCTCCTTAATAAAAAAACCGCATACAATTTAACGACCTTGGGTCGCCAAACCGCATCCGGTTTAAAAAAATTTGGGTCATGCAGCTCGACTACCAATATTCCCTGTTCCCTGGCAATTCCCAGGGTTTTCAGGAATGCCAAACGAATTAGAGAAGTTAGGCCCGATCCTTTGCGTCCCCGGGTTTCCCCAGGTTTGCTATTTGTAAGATCAAAGACAACTCTATTTAAAATATACCATATTATATGAACAAAAACAAAGCGGGCAAAAGCAGGCAATGGGAAGGCAAAAGCGGGGCAAAAGTTTGTGTAAAAAGTTTGTGTTCGAGTTTGTGCTTAAGGACAACATTTGACAGGACGTTGCTTGTTGGGTCTATAATTTGGAGTAGAAAGTGCTAACAAAACAACCAACAGGAGGAATTACATAAAGTTGTCTATGATAGCTTTGTAGCGTTTAATGGTAGCTTGTGAAGATTGGTCTTGGAGTATTTAAGGAATTCTTGGAAGAGTTTTTGAAAATCACTATCTTTAGGAAGGAAACCTAATTCGTTCTTGGCGATCTTGACTTCAATATCTTTGAGAGCTAATTCTGCAACCGACTTAGAAGAACCTCTACGTTTTTTAACGCGGTGTCCATTGACACTACATATTAAATGGCGGCGTGGTCGTGTCGTACATAGGAAACTATCTCTACCCACGTCTCCTTAATATTTGGTACTATCCCCAAGACTTGCTATAGCCCCAAGTAGGCAGAGATATAATGACCAAGAAAATTGTAATAATTAGAAATAGAGTTTCATTAGACATTAATTAATCATTTTTATTTAAGCACTTTTAAACTTCTCTCTGCTTGATAAGTATACAGAACCAGACAAAGCTAAGAAATATCATTGGCAATTCAGTACGTTTCAAAAACGCCAAAATCTTAGGATGTTTATGTACATTGTTATTCATGCTGATTTATTTCTCAGCTTGATTGTGGGCCTCTATAAACCACAAATTCTTGTCCACACTTCGTGAGATTTGAGTGAATATATCCGCAGTTGCCGGGTCATCAAGGTCGGACGCCTGTTTAATATTCGTGCGAACAAGCTCCCCATACACAGCTAGGGCATGAGAAAAGGCCTCAACATGTTCCTGGCCTGTCGTTAGGACTAAAGGATACTCCGGAAGATTGCTACGATTTGCAACAACTTGTATCGTACCTTCCGCCACCCCACCAAATTGGACAATACGCTCAGCAATGAGGTCTGGATATTCTTCAGATTCTTCCGCAATCTTGTCAAAAAGCTCATGAAGAGCGATAAAACTTGGTCCTTTCACGTTCCAATGAGCCTGCTTGGCTTGGGTCTGTAAATCAATTGAATCAGCAAGCCGGTCTTGCAAAATGGTCTCCATCTGTACCCTGACTTTTTCACTAATTGTATTCTTTGTTGGGAATCTCTTGGCTTCCCCCTTTTGGATCAATACTTCAATTTTTTGCGAATCCCTATAGCTTTCCATGACTGCTGATTTTGAATTTTTCATAATTCCTCCAATATTTAATAAGTTACCTCTGCTGTTTCTTCTAAAGGTTGCTGATTTAGGATCTCTGGCTTGGAACGCTTGAGGATTTCTTTAACACGGTTAGTATCCTTTATAGTGCCATGAGCTATCAGAACAAACTTGCCATTCTTGATAGTATTTTAGGGAGAGATGAAAAATGAATCAATTGTACCGGGGTATAATTGAAATGAATAAAACACAGCAATACAAATGGTTATTTATGATTTTCTTAAAATAACTTCACTTTCATTGAAACGCACTTTCTTAAGCTCGGCGTAATGATCATCAACGGCGCGATAACCAATGGCACAAAGTACCACTGACTCAAGGCCTTCTTTAGATAGTTCTAAAACTTCATCAAATTTTTGAGGATCAAAACCTTCCATGGGACAGGCATCAATTTTTCGATGAGCACATTCATTAAGAAAAAAACCTAAGGAAATATAAACTTGTTTCTTCATCCAATACGAAATTGCTTCAGGGCTCTTGCCCTTAAGTGAGTCTATCATCACTTGTTGGTAGTCTAGCATTGATTCTTTCGTCACACCGCGAACTTGGGCAATCCTATCTATGTAATGTTTGATGTATTCTTCATCCATGGATTTTAAAGCACAAAAAACAATGAGGGTGTCTGCATCCGTAATCTGAAGCTGGTTCCTTGCGTGAGGTCTTAATTTATTCCTTAAAACCAAATCCTGGACTACAACAAATTTCCACGGCTGCAAGCCATAAGAAGATGGAGATAACCGTAAAACTTCCAGAAGTTCTGCAAATTCCTGATTTGAAATTCTCTTAGAGGTATCAAATTTCTTTGTGGCATAACGCCAATTCAAATTATCATTCATCTTTAAACTCCTAGGTTAGATAATAATTAAATTAGGATGGTTTGAAGAAATGGATAATCAGTATACCCATGAGGGCCTGATCCATAAAAAGTTTCTGGAACAGGCGCATTTAGAGGTGTATTTGAAGCAAACCGTACAGGAAGATCAGGATTAGCAATGAAAAGTTTTCCAAAAGCAACAGCATCAGCATGACCTGATTTAATTTCTGATTCAGCAGTTACTTGATTAAACCCCTCATTGGCAATCAGTGCTCCTCCAAATATTTTCTTCAATGAAGGACTAAGACGATCTGCACCCAGATGCTCTCGTGTACAAATAAAAGCTATATGTCGTTTGCCTAATTGTTCTGCCACATACCCAAACGTTACCCTTGGATTTGTGTCTTTCATATCTTGAGCATCACAGCGTGGAGCTAAATGCATCCCAACACGTCCAGATGACCACACTGATAGAACGGCATCAGTGACCTCCAGCATAAGCCGTGCACGGTTTTCAACTGAGCCACCATAGCGATCCGTTCTTTTGTTAGTACCATCTTGCAAAAACTGATCAAGTAAGTACCCGTTGGCTCCATGGATTTCAACACCATCGAAACCTGCGGCCTTTGCATTTTCCGCACCCTTACGATAGACCTCAATGATTGCCGGGATTTCACTTAATTCAAGGGCTCGTGGAATGACAAAAGGTTTTAAGGGACGTATCTGATTCACATGGCCTGCTGGTGCAATTGCACTAGGTGCTACAGGAAGCTTACCATCAAGATAAATCGGATCAGAAATCCTGCCCACGTGCCAAAGCTGAAGGAACATTCGACCACCTGCGGCGTGAACAGCCTGAGTTACTAATTTCCAACCTTCAATCTGTTGCAAAGACCAGACACCGGGAGTATCAGGATAGCCAACACCCATCGGCGTCACTGATGTTGCTTCACTAATAATAAGTCCGGCCGTTGCCCGCTGGGAATAATATTCCGCCATCATTTTATTAGGAATACGCCCTTCTGAAGCGCGACAGCGAGTTAAAGGCGACATGATGACGCGATTAGGTAGATTTAAATCCCCAATCTTTACAGGACTCAATAAATTAGATATTACTTCACTCTTCATGACTATAAAATTTTCCCAAAAAAAGCACCTACTAAAGCTGTAATCCCCATGGCAAATGCTCCCCAAAAAGTAACACGAAAAGCTGCCCTCAATACAGGAGCGCCACCTGTTATAGCTGCCAG
>CAYZLU010000190.1:0-4987 GCA_964479285.1 uncultured Planctomycetales bacterium
TTTGGGCGTCGGCGACCCTGACCAGCGCACCCATCAGGTGATCATTGATGCGCTTAAAAAAGCCGCAGAGGACGTTAACAACCATCATTATCCTTTTGACGCAGGGGTGCCCCAACTGCGCGTGGAGATCGCCAAATGGTTTAAAAACAGGTTTGGCGTGGAGTTAGACCCTCAGACGGAAATGTATCCTTTGATCGGTTCAAAAGAAGGCATTGCCCATTTGCCGTTGGGGATCATCAATCCTGGTGATAAAGTTGTTTTGACTGAGCCGGCATATCCTGCTTATCAGGCTGCAGTGACTTTCGCCGGAGGTAAGATCCAATATTTGCCTCTCAAGGCTTCACATGGTTTTTTACCTAAGATGGAAGACATCGAAAATTTAAAAGACACTAAAGCTATTTTTGTTTGCTATCCGAATAACCCCACCGCTGCCACGGCGGATAAAAAATTTTACCAGGATTTAGTGGCTGTTTGTCGTGCGAAAGGGATCATTATTGTTTCAGACTTGGCCTATTCTGAGGTTTATTATGATGGCATCAAACCTCCCAGCATATTGGAGGTGGACGGGGCCCGGGACATTGCGATAGAGTTCCATTCATTTTCAAAAACATATTACATGACCGGCTGGCGTTTAGGCTGGGCTTGCGGCAACCCGACGCTGGTGTCTGCTTTGGCAAAGGTCAAATCTAATTGTGATTCAGGTGTCTTTAATGCCATCCAATACGCGGGTATAGCGGCGTTAAACATGGACCCGCGCAATATTGATGATATGCGCACGGAATACCAGACACGGCGGGTCGCCTTGATCAACGGCCTGCGTTCCATCGGTTGGAAAATCGACCCGCCCAAGGCCGCGTTTTATGTTTGGGCTAAGCTGCCTTCCAAGTTCCATGATTCGATGAGTTGTGCCAAAGCTTTCTTGGATGAGGCAGACATCGTTGTCACGCCCGGAATAGGTTTCGGTAAAGCTGGCGAGGGCTATATACGCATGTCTTTGACCTTGCCGACCGACCGCATCCATCAAGCTGCCGCGCGGCTGGCTAAAATTTTGTAGAAATCATCATCCTGAGTGAGATGTCATCCCCGAACGTTTCTTTCGAGGGACCAGGGTTTGCTCAATCTCTGGATTCCCGATAGAAGCACTCGGGAATGACAATTTATATGCGAAATTTCAGCTATTGCTATTGTCTATCTATCCTTAGGTTCTAATCTAGGTAATCGCCTTCAATATCTCCATAAAGCGATAGAAGAGCTTAAAGCTTGTGGGCTGAAAGTATTAAAATTTTCGACCGTCATCGAAACTGATCCCCAGGAAGCACCTCCACAAGGCCGGTTTCTTAATGCCGTTTTAAAGGCAGAGACCCAATATTCTCCCGAAGAATTAATTTTGATAACGCAAGGCATCGAGCGCAAGTTGGGGCGGGTTAAAAAAATGTTCCGTGGCCCTCGGGTCATTGACATTGATATTTTATTGTATGATGATATCAAATTGACCACTCCTTGCTTATTGGTACCCCACCCAAGAATGCTTGAGCGTCCTTTTGTGATGGGGCCATTAGAGGAACTTGACAGGGCATTATGCGCGTCGTTAAAACCATAAAACAATTGCGTCAAATCCTTAATGAGGTCCGCCGCAAGGGGCAAAGGGTCGGTTTTGTCCCGACGATGGGGTATTTTCATGAAGGCCATTTGTCCCTGGTACGCCGGGCCAAAAAAGAGTGCGGCATTTGTGTCGTCAGCATCTATGTCAACCCCAAACAATTCGGGCCCAAGGAAGATTTGAGCCGTTACCCTCGGGACATTAAGCGGGATACGACGATGATTAAAAAAGAAAATGTTGACATTCTTTTTGTTCCGTCGGATAATGTCGTTTACCAAAATCGCTATTTGACATACATCGACGTAGAAAAGATTTCAGATGCGCTTTGTGGAAAGTACAGGCCCGGTCATTTCAAAGGGGTGGCCACAGTGGTGGCCAAACTTTTGAACATGGTCCAGCCGGATGTGATGTACCTGGGCCAAAAAGACGCGCAGCAGGTGGTCGTGCTTAAACAAATGGCCGCTGATTTGAATTTTTCAACAGCTATTCATGTGGTAGAGACCACCCGTGAAAAAGACGGCCTGGCCATGAGTTCGCGTAACGTTTATTTGTCTTTCCAGGAGCGTTCCCAGGCCCCTGTTTTATATAGGGCCTTGAAGGATGCCGCGGCCCGTATCCGGGCAGGTGAACGTTCGTCTTCTAAAATCATCGGCATTATTCAAAAAACCATTACGCAGCAGTCCTGTGGAGAGATCCAATACGTCGCATGTGTGGATGCGGATACATTTGAACCTTTGAAAATTCTCAAGGGCAGGGTCTTGATCGCGTTGGCTGTACTTTTTAGCAGAACACGGCTTATTGATAATGTCATCATCCCCATTAAAAAACCACGGAAAGCCAGTTGTTAGGGTAGGTATATTAGGCTGCGGGGCCATTGGTTCGCGCATCGCCAAAAGCATCAAGGCCCAATGCGATGGCCTTGCTGCCGTCGCCGCCCTTTTCGATATCAATCCTGCTAAGTCAGAAAATCTTCAAAAACATATCCCCTATAAGAACATCGTCAAAAGATCATATCAAGCACTCTTGGCCAGCAGTGATTTGGTGGTGGAAGCTGTCAATGCCCCTGACACGCACCAGCTGGTACGTTCAGCCATTGCGGCCCAAAAAGACGTCCTGGTCATGAGTGTCGGCAAGTTTATCGAAGGTGAGTCTATTTTTAAACTGGCCCAAAAGCAGGGTGTCAGGGTGCTTATTCCCTCCGGGGCCATTGCGGGCATCGATGCCATTAAAGCAGCCAGCCTGCAGCGCATTGACCAGATCACCTTGACGACCCGCAAGCCAATTTATGGGTTTGCTGATAATGCTTATATCCAGGAACGCCGGATCAATTTATCCCAGATCAAGAAAGAAACCATTCTCTTTGACGGAAATGTGCGTGAGGCCGTTAAATGTTTCCCTCAAAATATCAATGTGGCAGCGACTATTGCCCTGGCTTCCAATGCCAAAGATAAATTAAGGATCCGTATTGCCACTTCACCCGAGTTTAAAGTCAATTCGCATGAGATCGAAGTGGTCGGTGAATTCGGTCGTCTGGTGACAAAGACCGAGAATGTTGTCTGCCCGGACAATCCCAAAACCAGTTACCTGGCAGTCCTATCAGCGGTACGGACATTAAAAGAATATTTTCAGGGGGTCAAAATAGGGACCTGAATCTATAAATCAACACACAACCAAGGAGGAAATAGCATGGCTACAAAAAAAGTTGCAAAAGTTGGTGTCAAGAAAGAAAAGGGTTTCCTTTATTTCGTCGACAAGCAGGGTGATATTTCCAGCGCCAAGATGGCCCGCGGCGACAAAAAGGGCGGCGCCCCCAAGAAGGTGGCAAAAGTAGGGATCAAAAGAGAAGTTGGGTATCTTTATTTCATTGATAAGCAAGGCGACATTTCCTGTGCCAAAATGGTGCGCGGCGGGACCAAGAAGAAAATTGCCAAAAAATCCTCCGCTAAAAAGTCTTCTGCAAAGAAGGTCACCAAGAAACGCAAATAGTAATAATTGGTTAATTAATTATTGTAGTATAACAACCCCTGTACTTTTTTATATTGTACAGGGGTTCTTTTTTTGATGGGATCCAAAATCACTTTATCGTTATTTCCTTCCCTAGATTTTTTTAAAAAAAGAGGCTCGAAAAAGCTAGCTTTCGTCAACTGGCATTAGTTAGATTTAGATGGTAAACTTTCATATATCATGCGGAAAATTATATCCATAATTATCCTTGTGTGTTTTTTTGTCACAGGACAAATGGGGTCTTATCTTGTTTGCGCCCAGGAAGATTCCCTATTGCTTGGTGGGCAACGGGGAATTTCTTTGCCGGCACCTGGGGTGATGGTCCATTTAAGCCCGCCGTTTGATCCACCTATCCTTAAAGGGCTCAAGGTCTATCCTGATAATCCTTTCCGTTTCGATTTTATCCTGGATCAAGGTGATTCTCCCTCTTTAGTTAAAGAGGGAGATGGGGGGAGTTTAAAACAAGAAGCCGCTAAACTTATCAAATATTTCCTCGCCGGCCTGACTATCCCTGAAAAAGACTTATGGGTCAACCTAAGTCCTTATGAAAAAGACCGCATCATCCCTCAAAGTTTTGGTTTGACAGAAATGGGGAGAGACCTTTTAGCAGAAGATTACATGCTCAAGCAGATAACAGCATCATTGATCTATCCGGAAGATAAAATAGGCAAGGAGTTTTGGAAGAAAATCTATGCGCTGGCCACTCGGAAATATGGAACAACGAATATACCGGTGAACACCTTTAACAAAGTGTGGATTGTACCGGCGAAGGCCGTTGTTTATGAGAACGCCAAAGCGAGAACGGCGTATGTGGTGGAAAGTAAGTTAGAGGTCATGCTTGAGCAGGATTATTTAGCATTAAGTAAGAGTGTTCCAAAAGGTCCAATGTCATTGACATCGCAGACTAATGCTCCTGGGATTGTTTCGCCTTCGGCTCGCAATGATGTGAACGCCCTAGGTTCCCAGATCCTCCGTGAAATCGTCATTCCTGAATTGACCAAAGAAGTCAATGAAAACAGGAATTTTGCCAAACTTCGTCAGGTCTATAATTCCCTCATTCTCGCTACTTGGTATAAGAAAAAGATTAAAAATAGTATTTTGTCCCAGGTTTATGCAGATAAAAACAAAATAGCTGGCGTCAACATTAATGACTCTCAGGAGACGAAGAAAATTTACCAACGTTACCTTCAAGCATTTAAGAAAGGTGTATTTAACTACATCAAAGAAAACCCTGATCCGGTAACGCAAGAAGTGATGCCAAGAAAGTATTTCTCAGGCGGAGAGACCTTTGAGGGATTAGACCAGGCAATGGCTGTTACCAAGACCATGGATTTTTTCCAATCTGTTCAAGATCCTTTGGTCCTTGCATCCTGTCAAATTGAC
>CAYZLU010000191.1:0-4975 GCA_964479285.1 uncultured Planctomycetales bacterium
ATATTTGATCTCATATTCGACCTGGGAGATGATCTGTGGACCCAAATTTTTAAGCGTCCCATCAAACCCTGAAATCATATCATAGCTGATCTCCGGCCTTTTAAGAAGATCATATAAAGAGATCGATTGTTTTAACGGGGCACTTGAAGCATTTTCCAGTATTTCATCCAAGGACGTGCCCGGCGGGACCTTGGTCGCGCGTAAATGTTCAATTTCATTTTCAATAGCGGCGTATTTTTCAATGACCTTGCCATAATCCTGGTCCGATAACAGTCCAAGCTTGTGGCCATAATGGGCCAAACGCTTATCCGCGTTGTCTTCACGAACAATCAGCCGATATTCCACCCTCGAGGTGAACATGCGGTAAGGTTCCTCAGTGCCTTTGGTGGTCAAATCATCAATCAAGACCCCGATATAGGACTCATGGCGGCCTAAAATAAACGGTTCTTTGTTTTGGAACTGCAATGCGGCATTGATCCCAGCCACCAAACCCTGGGCACCGGCTTCTTCATAACCGGTCGTCCCATTGACCTGGCCTGCCAAAAACAGGCCTTTGACCTTCTTGGTCTCCAATGTGGGCTTTAACTCTGTCGCCGGCACAACACCATGCTCAATGGAATAGCCCGGCCGGACCATCATCGCCTTTTCAAGGCCCGGGATGGAATGGACCATTTCTTCCTGTACATGGGCCGGAAGCCCTGTCGAGATGCCATTGGGATAATAATCAAAAGTATCAAGTCCCTCAGGCTCCAGAAAAACATGGTGGGAAGATCTCTCTGCAAATTTCTTTAACTTGTCTTCGATGGAAGGGCAATACCGCACGCCGGTGGCCTTGATCTGGCCGGAGTACATCGGGGATAAATGAAAATTCGACCGGATGATCTCATGGGTACGCTCCGTCGTGCGGGTGATATGACAGGGCAGCAATTTTCGGTCTTTAGGGATAAATGGTGTCCTGAAAGAAAATGGCAAAATGAGGTCATCCGAATCCTGACGCTCCATATGAGTAAAATCAATGGTGCGTCCATCCAGCCGGGGGGGTGTCCCTGTCTTGAACATGAGGACATCGAAACCCAAATCACGGATAGATTGGGCCAAGCGTTGAGAAGCCACCTCGCCGATACGCCCGCCAGGGGTGATCTGCGTGCCCATATGGATGCGTCCGTCCAAGAAAGTACCTGTGGTGATAATGACCGAAGGGGCTTGTATGTCAAGGCCAGCGGCGGTTTTTATCCCCTGGACCCTTTGCCCTGAGACCACCAACTCACTGACCTTATCTTCTATAACAAAAAGATTGGGCTGGCTTAAGACCACCTGCTTCATATACAAACGGTATTGCTTACGGTCCGACTGGCAGCGTGAAGAGCGCACTGCCTGGCCCTTGGAGGCATTGAGCTGGCGGAATTGAATCCCAGTGCAATCGGCTGCCAGTCCCATCTGGCCACCTAAAGCATCGATCTCCTTGACCAACTGCCCCTTACCCACCCCGCCAATGGCCGGATTGCAGCTCATCTGCCCTATGGTGTCTCGAGAAATGGTCACCATGGCCGTTTTAAGCCCCATACGGGCCGCGCTCAGCGCCGCTTCAATCCCAGCATGCCCAGCACCTATCACTATGCAATCAAAAGAATTCATAAGCCACTAAAATACCCCTAATTTCGACGATTGTCAACGTTTTCGATTAAACAAAGGTCTTTTAAAACTACATGGAGGGTTGGGTGCAGGATTCTCGTACGATCAAATCGGGGCCAAGGATTTTGTGGACTTTTTCGCTTTGTTTTCCAGTCATGATTTCATTGATGACTTTGGCCGCCAGTTCTCCCATGGTAAACAAAGGCTGTTTGATGGTGGTCAAACCAACAGGGCCAAACAGGCCGGCGGGGTTGTCATCAAAACCGATGACAGAAATGTCTTCCGGCACTTTAATGCCGTTTTCCATGGCCACTGAAATGATCTCAAGGGCCATATCATCGCTGGCCGCAAAAATCGCGGTTGGAGGGTTTTCCAAAGAAAAAAAACGTTCCGAAGCCTGACGGGCTGTTCGACGGGAATAATCACCTTTATAAACATATTCCGGCAAACAGTCAATGCCATACTGGTTTAATGCTTTCTGAAAACCCTCAAAACGGTCCATCCCCGCTTGGGTCTGCATATTGCCGGTGATGGTGGCAATGCGCTTATGGCCTAAATTGATCAAATATTCCGTGGCGGTAAAACCGCCTTTGATATTATCGACCGCAATAAAGCTGACATCCAAATCCTTAACGATGTGGTTAATGACCAGACAGGGCATCCCTTCCCGCACGGCGGCCTGGACTTGGGGATAATTCTCGATTATATCAGCAAAAATAAGACCTCCGGCAAAATTTGTCCTTAAAGGATTACTTCCGTCGGTAATATGAAAAATCAAGTCTAGTCTTAGGGTTTCGCAGCCATGGCCGATTCCACGCATCAATTCCACCGCATAGAATGAATGAAAAATACCTGGATAACCCGGGATGACAAAACCGATGGCAGTGTTCTGTATGCCGCGGGCCAAACGCTGGGCTGTAGGATTCGGTCGAAATTTTAATTCGCCAATGACGTGTTCCACACGCTGGACGATTTCTTTTTTGACCGTAGGTACTTTGTTAAGGACACGGGAGACAGTGGTGATGGATACATTCGCCTTTCGGGCGACATCTGTTATGCTTATTTTTTTTTCAACCACGTTGTGATAAAACGGAGAATTAAGGGTTAGGTCAATTAAATCTTACAACATCCCCTACTTTAAGATCACTCGATTTGTTTTTGATGTCCGCGGCACAGATATCTTTGCGGACCTGAATGACTTCTAAGGTGGCTATTTCACTTGAATCACGATAAACCTTCAAGGTACTGCCAACGCTCACAGAACTGTTTTGTTGGCCAAAATCTACGATCACAAAATTATTTGATTCATTGATACTGACGATGGAACCCTGGGTCTTACCGACGACCATAACGGGTTGGACAGGTGGGGCTGCCGCTGCCTGCTGCTGGTTATTAGGAGCGTTCACAATAATAGGAGGTAATTCCATACCGCCTTCGGAAGGAGAAGCGGTGTTCTCAGAAAGTTTCTTATCCAAACTTTCTTTGATTTTCCAAATATCGTCGATACGGCTTTGGATGACACTCTGGGTCTCAACCAATTTTTTCTGCATCGCGTCTTTAGCATCCGTCAACCGGGAAACAGTCCGTTCAAGCTCAAGCTTGGTGGAATTTAAACCCCTGATCTGGGCCAACAACTGCAAATTTTCTTCCTTGATTTTATCTGCGCGATCATTGACGGCTTGCTGGTCATTGCGTGCCCGGGCCAGGTCAATAGAAAGATTGTCCGCTAAATCTTGGCCATACTTGATCTTTTGGACAATTTCATCTTTTTCATTGGTAATTCGTTTGAGCTCCAGGTCTAGGTCTGAGTTTTGTTTCTTTAAGTCAACAACTTGCAAAGCGGCCTGGTCCAATTCAGATTTTTCCTTCTGGACTTCTATCTGCAAAGCGGCCTTCTGTTTTAGTACCGAGGCCCAATACTGATCACCTTTATTAGATGTGATTTCCACTGTGGCCGGGGAAGGATTATTGTCATCACCGGCTGGGGCAGTAGGCGGGGCTTGCACAACACGGTCTTTATACACGATCTTTACCGGTTGATTTTTAAGTTTTTCCATCAGGTCATCACGTTCATGAGTGATCGTGTCAACCCGACCTTTCCAATCATCCCTGTCGGTGTTAGCTTGATCGAGCTGGGATTGCAATCCGTCTGATTTTTGTTTCAAATCATCATATTGAGTTTGGATTTGGGTCTTGTCTTGCTGGGTCTGGGAAACTTTATTATTAAGCTGGTCAGCCTCATCCTCCAACTTTTTAGCTTTAGTTGTGAGGTCTGCCAACTTACTTTCATCTTCGGCAATTTCATTGTGCAAACTTTGGTTCTGTCCTTGCAGCGTCTGCCTTTGCAATAAAGCCCAGACTGCCAATGCCGCACTGACCAATACAGCCACCCCGAGAATCAAAACACCTACACGCGCACCCATGGACATAATGTCTCCCGTTTTTTTATGTTATGAAGAATATAACAAACCGTGCGCTTCAATACAAGAAAATTTGAAGAAATCTTTTTAAAAAAAAGGACCTTTTGATTTCAACTTTTATTCGTACCGGATATTGTCGAGATAAAATGTACACGAGGAAGGATTGTCATCAACATTGGCTATCCACGCGAAGCCTCCGCTGACATAAGTCAAATCTTTGTCACGCAAATCAATTTCATAAATTTTCCATTGTTTGGATAAAATGACCGGCCCAATCGACGCTGTGTCTGAATCCGGGTAATCCCGGCCTTGCCCAACTCCGCCTATCCTGAATTCAGCAA
This sequence comes from uncultured Planctomycetales bacterium, assembly GCA_964479285.1. Taxonomy (GTDB): domain Bacteria; phylum Omnitrophota; class Gorgyraeia; order Zapsychrales; family Fredricksoniimonadaceae; genus JABDGZ01. The sequence continues at coordinate 4,394 of CAYZLU010000191.1, forward strand.
TTTTCTCCCCGCCATTTTCACCACGGGCCCAAAAAACCAATTTTTTAGCACCGGTTAAATTGTATCCGCCCTTTCTGTCCCCCCAATTGTCAGCGTGATTAAGCCAGTAAACCCCGGCCCAGTGTCGGCTTTTCAATGAACATGCAATATCATAAACGACCTTAATGCAGCTTTTCCCTTCCTTACAACTGTCCCTCCAAGCGTCGTCCATTTTAATACACTCACCATTGGGCATGTATCCAGACGAAACAAAACGATTCATCGAGCCCTTATCTTGATAAACAAAAAAAGGCTTAAAGACCTTGGGTTGATGGTCCTCGCCGGGGATGTCACTGTCTTGGGCATGGGCCATGCAGGAAAATAAGAATAAGGACAAGAATAGCGACCTGGCCAAACCGTACGATGCCGAAAAAACAGGGCCTTTTTTCATAATGATCTTTCTTTGGTTTGGTAATGCAGAAATAGCCGTCGGTAATATTATTTGCGAAACATTCAGGGATTTTTCGCCAAAAGTCTACAAGGAATATTCCCTGTTTCTTGCTCGGCAACTCTTAGTTTGTGCGTACGGGGTTAATAGTAAAG
>CAYZLU010000192.1:0-4959 GCA_964479285.1 uncultured Planctomycetales bacterium
CTCGATATCGATCACGCCGATGACGCGGTTCTTCGTGATCAGCGGGATCGCAAGTTCCGAGTGCACATTCGGAACCGCTTCGATATACCGCGGGTCCTTGGTGACATCGTCAATCAGAACCGCTTGCCGCGACTGGGCCGCTTGCCCGGTGACTCCCTCGCCGACCTTGATCCGGCTGCGCTCGGCGAACTCCGGCGGATATCCCACCTGAAAGCGGAAGCGCAGTTCCTGAGTTTTTTCGTTGAGCAAAAGAATCGCGAAAATGCCTGTCCATGCCTTAGGTGAAAAATAGAACGCCCCTGAATAGTATATAGCTAATGCAATGGTAGAAAACGCCAGGGTCACATAGGAAGCCGTTGGCACACCCTCATAATGTTTAAGAAACCAAAACAACAACGCATGCAAAAAAAACATACCGCAAATAAACAGTTTTTTAGCACTGTTGCCATTGGGCCTAAGGCCCAAAAGCATTTGCAACTGATATACCCCCCATAAAATCACGATGGGGACCAGGAAGGCCCCCAGGAAAAAAAGATTGCGGAAATAAGCAAAAAAATAGATATGCCGGTATAAAAAACCATGCAGGCCCGCGGCGTTACCGGAAGCAATGGTCCCGATAAGCACAGTCATTGCACTTAGAAGGACGGTCAACCGACGCAACTGCAGGAAGATCGAGAGTCCGAGTATGACAAATATCCATACGGGTAAAAAGAAAAACGAATCACTGCCATAGGTAATTTTATCTAAATTCCCGAAGAGATATTGCATATCCACGCGCTCACCCAATGTCCCGCTGCGGGTGATTTCATCATACTTCATCCCGCCCTGACGGCCCATGGTATGATCGTAACATTCCTGGGCCGTGGAATACTGGCAATGCCGTCCAGGGGCCACCACATCCCCGCTGCCATCCAGGACTTTATACGCCAACAAAGGCGCTGCAGCCAACAGTATGCCTGCAAGACAAAACAATGACAGCCTCCAATGCTTAAGAAGAAAACCATAAAGATCAATGCAAAAATCCCTTGCTTCCTTCTTGTACAAAAGAACGAACACCAGTAAAAAACATAAAAGGACCGCCATGAAATAAAACGGCAGATATGAACTAATCAATACCATTGCCGTAAAAGCAATCCCTAAAAAGTTCCCTTGTGTCCTCTGCCTGGCGAAACGCAATACAAAGTAAAAAAACCAGATGGCTGGAACCACAATTTCCAGGAATGTCAACTGGGTGAACATCGAAGCACCAAGGCTCGAGAACATCAGCGCTAAGTACGCCAGGTATGCCGAAGCACGGTCTTTGAATATCTCCAGGGCCAATAAATAAAACCCGGCACAGCCGATAAAAAAATAAACCACCATATAGGCCACAAAGGCGTTGGCATAATTCATGCCGGCCAATTTCAGAAGCGGGACGATTTGCGTGACGGGATTAAAAAGATTGCAGATGGCGATGCCATAATACGCACGGCCCAGGCTGACGAATGGTTCCCATAAGGGGACAACACCGTTGAGGAGATTATTGAAATAAAATTTGGTGACCCCGTAAATGGTGTTGGTGTCCATGTTCACAGGGACACGTCCCAAAACAAAGTCGCGCATTAAAAATATCCATAATACGCATGGGGCAACAAATGCAAAAACACGCAGCATAAAACGCATTATACCAGCCCAAAAGGATTAAAACCAGTGTCAACGTAAAAGTAGGGACAGACACCACTTTTTTTAAAAAAGTGGTGTCTGTCCCTACTTTTATGTCCCTACTTTTGAGCTGAGCACGCCCAAAAATTCAGTTAGACTTTTAAGTGGCTGGACAGTAATGCTGCCGATCGTAAAGCCTGGGGAATCCTGGAGCTGCTGCAACATGGCAGCGTCAGGACGGAATTTGATTTCACCACCAATGTTTTGTGTCTGCAAATTCATATTGGCGGGAGTTAGGTCAATACCACCTTTTTTTGCATCTATTGATTGTGCTATTGAATTCTCTTCGCCCAATCCGGATGGCCCTAAAATGAGTTGGGCACCCATGGCCGCATCATTATCACTAGATGACGGAGAGATACTGCGCCCTATCTCTATGACGCCTGGAGCATGCGGCGCCACAGGAGATTCTGGCCCCAGTTCTCTTTCCAAATCGTTTGGGATGGTAAATTTATTTCCTTCAATAGGTATGAAGATTAACCGTGTGTTTACAGATGAGGAGTGGTAAGACATAAAGTCGTCCTTATGTCTAAGAATATCTCCGTTGCGTAGAGGTGTATCGATAGTTGCATACGGCTCAAAAATCCGGTCTAATGCAAGGCGGGCTAACGATAGCTCATTAAGGTCATTAGCCACAATAATTTCAGGAAATCTTTTAACTTTTAATGCTTCCATGGCATTGAGTAAGTTTAAAGCATAGTCCATAGGAAAACATTGTTCAGCATCTATGGTATCTTCATTAAGATTACCTCCATGATCTTCAAAGGCCTTTTCAGCATAAGCTAATTCCATATAGCTTATTGTGCCAGGATAAATAAGATTTTTGACGTCATTTGGATCTCTTCTCTTTACGCGTCTTATACCGGCTTTAGTACCCTTCCTATCTAAGCTATTAAAATAGTCCTGCCCTGCCAGGGCAATGTCATCTGACAGATGGAAAAAATTCGGATCACCGTGTCCATTGAAAAATAAAGTTCTGGGACCTTTAAATCGCGCCTCTGCTATGTAATTAAGAATTCTTTGTTTATCGGGCTTGCCTATATATGATGTAATATCTTCCGGGCCCAGATGATCTCCTGTTTTCATTTCAAGGTCCCTCATCGATTTTTCATCAATACCCAGTTTTCGTGCATCTTCACCCCAGTATAAAACATTTAACACTTTTCCTCTAAAAACGATGCGGTTTGCGGTCTTTTCCCGTAATTGAATTATTGTATCCACGGCCCAATGGATGCTTTTATCATAAATTTTTAAATGGTTTCTCCTTAATAATCTAAACACAGCTATGGCCACAGAATTTTTATTGGCCAGGGATAAGTTGCGGGATACGGCCACGGATTTAAAGTACGCGTTAGTCAGGATTTGATAATGATACAATCTGTAATTAGCATAAAGATCGGCTTCCGGACTGTTCAAATTAAGTGATGCTACAAAGGTCAGAACAGGGCTATTGCTAACTAATCCCGGGTTTATTTTATTTATCCTCTGTACTAAACTAAACGCATTGCCGTAAACACGCCTTGTATCAGGATCATAGGGCTCTTCTATGGTCAAAATTTGTGTTAGGACGTTACAGACCTTAGGTAACAAATCTTTTCTGGAATCCGGCAAACTATTAAAACTGTCAATGATATCTCCTAAATCATGGGCAGGGATAGAATGGTTACTATTAAAATAATCCATTAATAAATCAATGGTAGACTCCTGAATTAAAGTAGGTTTGTCTTGCATGATGTCTGTGACAGCATGAAAAAATTGCGGCCCGTTCCCTGACTTAACATGTATTTGTAAGAGGGCCATTAAAGCAAGAAAGGATTGCTGAGATTGTTGAGGATTACCGGTGAGAACTAATCCTTTAATTTTTTCCATACTCTCAACATCTCCGTTATCAAACAAATTTTTGATCGCAGGTTCCAAATTGTCGGTATGTATCACTGGTGTGGCGCTTGCGGCGAGCGGGGCTTGAAGACTTGGGCTGGCAACGGAACTCGCCCCTCCTAAAAGTGACAGGGCCATCATCGTGCCAGGAATCAACTTTCTCCAATACTGCCCACCCGTGTTCTTTTTCGGTGCCTGATTGGCAGCTGGGGCCAGATTTACGGTCAATGCTTCCAAGGGAACATCCCCCTGAGTCGGCATTCTTGCACTATTGATCTCCAGAGTACCTTCGCCTGATAAATCAGTTTTCATTGCAGAATCTGACTCCCTCAAACCTAAAACCACTCCACCAGAAAAATATTTCCTCGGGATGGTTTGCTGGGTCACTGGGTCTACTTGCTCTTTAATGTAGTTATAAACACCCTTCTTAAATGCTTTTAAATATTCCTTATATAGCCCTTCCACATCATTCTTAAAAAGGACCCCTTCTTTGACGGGAATGACCGTAGAAGTATATTGAACACCGGCTACCTTATTTTTATCCGCATAGACTTGCTCTAAAATACTGTCTTTGATTTTCTTCTTGTACCATGTGGCCAAAATAAGGCTGTTGTAGACCTGCCGCAAATGGGCAAAATTCTTGTTTTCATTCACCTCTAAATTCAATTCGGGAATGATGATTGCACGAATAATTTGACTGCCTAATTGGCTGCTACTTTTGGTCTGTGCCTGCCCGGATTGAATGCCGGCATGTTTCTCAAGTGAAAGATAGTCTTGTTCGAGCATCACTTTTAATTTGCTTTCGACAATATACGCTGTCCCAGCTTTCGCGTTCTCATATACAACCGCCTTCTGAGGCACAATCCAGACCTTGTTAAAGGTATTGACAGGAACATCAGTTGTCCCAAATCTCCTTTGTGCTTCTTCATATACCCGCTTCCAGAACTTTTTGCCTACTTGATCTTCAGGGTAAATGAGGGACGCGGTGATCTGCTTAAGTATATAGTCTTCGGCCAACAGATCCCTGCCCATTTCCGTCAGGCCAAAACTTTGGGGGATGATGCGGTCTTTCTCATAAGGGCTGAGGTTTACCCACAGGTCTTTTTCCGGGATGGTGAGGCTGGCTAAAAAATATTTAATAAGCTTGGAGGACTGTTGCTTGAGTTGACCGTCATTCAGACGAGTACTACCCTGATTGACTATAAAATCAAGTCTAAATGGATTATCAGGATGGACCCTGATGCCCTTCATGACCGGGGGATTATAGGCCGGACTCAAATGAACCATTGTGCCGGGCGTGGGCAAGAACAGCTCGTCCGCCTGAGACATGGACGTCATTGGGCACGAATTGATTACAAAAAATAGTGCTGTAAGAGCATG
>CAYZLU010000193.1:0-4958 GCA_964479285.1 uncultured Planctomycetales bacterium
TTTTTCACAATCTGATATCGAAGATGCCCTGGGCAAAGACCATGCCGCGATTTTTAATTATTGTTATGGAGTCAAATCCCAGGGCAATGCATCCTTTGATCCACACGGGGAGTTTGAAGGAAAAAATATACTCTATCGGGCACACTCTGTTGTTGAGGCCGCAAGTGAATTTAATAGGCAAACCGATGAAATTCAGGGTATACTTAAAGAAAGCAGCCTTAAGCTTTTGTCTTTACGGGCCCACAAGCCGCGTCCGCACAAGGATGATAAAATATTGTGCGACTGGAACGGTTTGATGATTGCAAGCTTTGCCTTTGCCAGCAGGGTCTTAGGAGAACCAAAATATGCCCAGGCCTCTGCAAAGGCCGCTGATTTTATTTTGGTACACATGATGGAAAGCTCGCGCCTTTTGCACCGCTGGCGGGATGGCGAGGCAGGCATTACAGCGACACTTGACGATTACGCTTTTTTTATTTATGGTCTTTTGGAAGTACATGAGGCCACCTTCCAGGAAAAATACCTTGTGGCGGCCCAAGGTCTGGCGGACGAGATGATCAGGTTTTTTGCCGATCAGGCAGGAGGTTTTTATATGACGGGTAGTGATGCCGAAAGTTTAATCATAAGGCCCAAGGAAGCTTATGACGGGGCATTACCTTCGGGGAATTCAGTGGCCGCGCTGGCCTTGCTAAGGTTATATGGGTTGACTAAAAAAGAGATTTATAAGTCCCAGGTCGAAGCTTTATTTCGCTCTTTTGCTTCATCTGTTGCTCCAGCGCCGTATGCCCATTGCTTTTTATTGTCTGCCTTGGATTGGCATTTTGATGGGCCAATTGAAATTACCTTCCAGGGGACTTGTGAAGATGTGACGATTGCCAAAATGCTAAAAATATTATATAAACATTTTATACCAACCAAAACAGTCAAGTTTATGCCGTCTTTGAATAGTGGGCAAGTGCATGTTTGTTACAGGGGCACATGCATGGCGCCCATTGACAACATTGGGACATTTGAAGGAGAAATCCTAAGATCAGGGGCTTAAACAAATTCAACTGACAATCGCGAGGTATTAAAATTATGGCACAGTCAATCTTCCTTGTTTTATCTGTAGTCACGGTATTGGCAGGGGCTTTTGCCTATTTTTCCCCACCCATCAGGGAAATCAATCCTTTAAAATTGATGATGGATGGTTCCGGGTATAGCGCGATCCAGACGCAAAACCAGAAGAAAATTGATCAAATCGACATGGTGTCGAACAGTGGTGTGGTACGGATCCGCAAAGAGATGGATATTCTTAGTGAAGAGCAAAACAGATTGTCAGACATGATCCAAAATCAACAGCAAATATTGAAGGATATCGGCAATGAGAATTCTAATTTGCTATTAAACGCCCAACAAAAGGGTGGTTTAGGGACCAAAGATTTGCTCCAGCTTGAAGCTTTGGCATCGGAAATGCAAGATAAGCAGCGCCTTTTAGTGGCCCACGGCCAGGATTTGATAGCTTTAAACAATCGGCTAACACAGCAGAGGCAATGGATCGCTGATCTGATGGATAAGGGTAATAATCATGGTAATCTTTCCGGGCCGATGCTGTCGCAACATTATGCCATGTTAAAGGACCAGGCCAATAAGTTCTTTGATAAGGTGAACCAGCATGACCAGGAGATACATGATTTTATGGACAAATTCCAGGACCATTTGCCAGTTCTTGCCGACAAAGCCGTGCCTGTTGGCGCTATAAGGCAACAAAACCAAAATATGCTGGATCGAGAACAGGAACAAATGGTAAAATTAGCTGACAGTGAACAAAAATCCAAGGATTATTTGAGGCACGCTCAGGAGAAGGAAGCGGATTTCAATGAGATATTGAACGATAAGTTGGAACAAAATAAAGAATTGATTGAAGATGAGCATCAAAAAGACCAGGACCAGCAAGACGCAAACCGACAGCATCTTGCAGACCAATTGCAACATTCAGCTGACCAGACACAGCGTATCGGAGAGCAGGGTTCAGGCGATCAGTTGCAGCGGATAGCAGATCAGATGGAGCGGATACGGGAGCAACAAAGTCGGTAACATGAAAATTATCAAGGGTATTTTATTTAGTTTATTGGCTTTGGGTCTAATAGCCTGCACTGGCATTTTCATTCTTTTTCAGACTTTTGACACCGACAAATATTTGTCTTTAATAACTAAGAAGGCCACGACTGCCTTAGGACGACCTGTTTCTATCGGGCATGTGGGGCTGGGTTTTTCTTTACGGGGCATTACCCTGGATGCCGGGCCTTTGGTCGTGGCGGATGACCCGGACTTTACTACACAGCCATTTATAAAGGTTGACAAGGTCTGTATCAGCCTGGACTTAAGGTCTTTACTCCTTCAGGGTAAGATATACGTAGCTGGCATTTTTTTACAGTCGCCGCAAATTCATTTTATACGTTCCGAAGAAGGGATCATTAATGTCCATAGTATTGGCCAAAGAAGCGGGTCTGCAGATAAAGCCATCGCTGTTCCAAAGGCCAAGGGGAGTGTCCTGCTTGCCAGAGAAGACAAAGCTTCGTTGCTGACAAACAATCATTCTTTTTCGCTTGCCGGGGAGGGCAGTGTCCAACCTGGGCATATTGATACGCTGGATATAAAAATACAAGATGCTTCTATTTCTTTTCTCGACCAAAATAGGACCTTTCCCCTGGATGTTTGGCTTACGGACATCAATGCAAACCTTAATGGTTTTACATTCTCAAAGCCGTTTCAATTAATACTCGATGCCTCTTTATATGGCAATGCACCCAATGTGCATGTAGACACCATGATGAGTGTCGGGAAAAAGGATTTCGATACAAGTTTTAGTGGGCTCAGATTAGATGTGGATTTATCCCAGGTGGACATCAACAGGTTCAAAGGTGTTTCACCCCAGATGTCTAATAATCCCTTGATGAGAGGTGTTTCCGGGGTAATACAATTGGATATGGGCCATTTAGATATTGGCCCTTCCATGGATATCACGGCTGACGGAGACATAGGCATCACAGGCGGACTTATAAATGGTTTTAATCCTATTAATGCGGTTTTATCTCACGCCGCCGGGATTTTCGGCGGGATGTCTGGTAATATCGACAATTTTATAAATAGTCAACTGAAAGACAAATTAGGCGGGAATGACACGGTCATAGAAAAAGCGCGTGCCCGATTCTCGCTTCAAAATAAAACAGTGACCATTGAGGATTCATTGATTCAGACCAATGTCCTGGAGTTTTCAGCCAAAGGCTCGATAGATCAGGGGTCAAGTATGGATATGGAAACGATGCTGCATTTAAACAGTGATATTTCCGCAGCTTTAGTCAATGAGTTTGCAGGAATGAAATTATTGTGCGATGAGAGTGATCGCATTGCCATCGGGGCAAGTTTAAAGGGGGTCATCCCTCATTTAAAATATAAGCCGAACAAAGATTTTAGAAAGAAAAGCAAGAGATTCTTTATAGAAGAAGGAGGGAACATTTTAGGTGTCTTTTTGGGCGGCGGGCAAATAACGCTCAAAGGCCAGGATGCATCTTTGCAAGATCAGCATAAAAAACAAAAAAAGAACTTTAAAAACATTTTCAAGAGCTTCCTGCAATGAAAATATGGGCCGTGGCAGGCATTTTAGCGGTAGTTTGTTTGGCGGTCTATTGGCCCCATAAAGAGGCAGAGTTTGTCCTTGATGATTATTATACGGTTGTCCGCAATCCCCTCATCAAAAACCCTTCCCTTTATCAGAATATTTGGAAGTCCCGCTTATTTGATGCACACCAGTCTTCGGGGTATATAAAATTTGGATATTACCGTCCGGTGCTGCAATCCTCATGGATATTGGATTATCGTTTATTTGCTCTAAGAGCATCAGGTTATCAGTGGTTGAATCTTTTGGTCCACTTCCTTAATTGTTTCCTTGTTTATATTTTAATGGAGAGATTATTCGGGCCAGCCGTGGCTTTAAAGACATGCCTTTTGTTTTGTGTGCTTCCGACTCAGGAGTGGGTGGTGCGTTATGTGACTGGACGCGGGGATGAATTAAGTGCTTTATTTGGTTTGCTGTCCTTGGTATCTTTGTTATGGGTCTTGAGGACCCGCAATGAGAAAGGATATATTTTTGTTTTTATGTTTTGGGCATTGGCAGCCCTGACCCGGGAAGTGGCCATTTCCTATATTTTATATGCTTTTTTTATTTATTTTTTCTTTTTGCAAAAGGATAAACTCGGTCAGGCAGGTGACATTGGCCATTTTTCTCTCTGGTGGGTCCTTGCAGGGACCCTGCCCCTTATAATCATTGTCCCCATCATTCCCAAGCAAGGGAATGTTTTAGCATATCATATTTTATATTTTGCCTCGGCAGGTTTCTGCCTGTGGATGGCGCAATTACGGTCGAGGTGGGCCTTAGTCATGTTTTTCTTCTTTGCTGCGGTAAGTTGTTATCAAGGAAGGTTCTGGACAACCGAAGAAGCATTATTGCGCCATACACGAAGCCTGGAATGGTGGCCCCGTACGGTAGTTGCCCAACAACTTTTAATGAAATATGACGATGATATTCCAGCTATACAAGATCTGGCGACCCAGGCCCATGGTCCTATCATCAAAGCCATGTGGTTGCGCCGCCTGGGTGTTGTTTACTTTGAACACAAGGACTTGGCCCGTGCCCAAGAGTATTTTTCCGAAGCATTGTCTGTAAATCCTTCGGATGTTGACACCCTCGATGCCCTTGCGGTGGTGGCCCATGACAAAGGTCAGGAAGCAGAAAGCCTGAAATTCCTGGGCCATGCCTTAGAAATCAATCCCTTTTATCCTGATACCTTGAAGACTTTAGGGATTTATTATTACATTCACCACGATTTACCACAGGCACGGGCATTACTGGGCCGTTGCCTTTTCTTTGATCCCGACAATCGTCAGGCCCGTGAACTGCTCAGTCTTGCCAATAAAATGAA
>CAYZLU010000194.1:0-4942 GCA_964479285.1 uncultured Planctomycetales bacterium
GGGAGCTTTAACGAAAATATTTATAGCATTTTGGCGTATTTTTGATAAATTGTAGGCCATATGGGTAGAATAATAGGGTTGACATTTGATTTAAAAAACGACTGGCAAGGGGAGCAAGATGACCCCATTGACGCGGCGGCCGATCTAGACGGGCATAGGACGATTGAATGCCTTAAGGCGGCTTTTGAATCAGCCGGGCACAAGATTGTCCTGATAGGCGGTGCCCGCCCATTGATCGATCGTATTGCCAGGAACGATTTAAAGGTCGATATTGTTTTTAATATTTCCGAAGGCTTTAAAGGCCGCAACCGAGAGTCCCAGGTACCGGTTATTCTGGATTTATACAATGTCCCTTTTGTGGGCGCTGATGCGTTGACATTAGGGGTGACTTTGGATAAAGTGCTGGCTAAAAAATGTTTTATCGCTGACGGTATTCCCACAGCACGCTATTTTAAAGCGACACTTGAAGACAATTTATTTACACTCAACACCATTGGTTTTCCTTTGTTCGTCAAGACATTGCATGAAGGAACTTCCAAAGGGATTACCCAAAACTCGAGGGTTGAGAATTTCCAACAGCTTAAAGAGCAGGTCGAGCATATTTGCCTCAAGTATAAACAACCGGCCCTGGTCGAAGAGTTTATTAAAGGCACGGAATTTACGGTCGGTGTGATCGGCAACAACCCGCCGGTGGCCATGCCGGTGGTGCAATACGCCATTGGCGGTAAAACCACTTTAGGCAATGAATTTTACTCATATCGTCATGTGGCTGAAAAGTTGGTAGAACACATTTGCCCGGCGCCCATTGATGAAAAATTAGCTATGCGTTTGCAGGATTTGGCAGTGCGTGCTTACAGGTCTGTCGATTGCCGTGATTTTGGGCGTGTGGATTTTCGTGTGGATGAAGCTGGAAACCCCTATGTTTTGGAAATTAACCCGTTGCCGAATTTAAGTCCTGATGACGTGTTTGTTCTTTTTGGCAAGGTCAAAGGAGAGACGTATAATCAGATCATCAATAAAATCATGGATCAAGCCCTGGTACGTTTGGGGCTCGAGGAAACGGAAGGAAGCATAAAAAAATGAGCCCTGTTACCACGGAAATCAAAGAAGAATTAGCCCCCTCTTCAAGTGGACCTAATATCCCTTTGTCTCCCCAGGAAGAACGTGTCATCAAATTTTTTCCAGGTGCCACCTTGGCTGATTGGGAAGATTGGCGCTGGCAGATAAGAAACCGCATCCGTACACTTGACCAGATATCCAAGCTCATGACATTGACCCCTCATGAAGAACGCGGTGTCAAGGGGGCAGGGGACAAGCTGACCATGTCCATTCCGCCGTATTTTGCCGCCTTGATTGATGAGAATGATCCCGGATGCCCTGTCCGTCTGCAATCCGTGCCCCTGGATTATGAATTTGAGACCACCCCCGAAGAAATGCTAGACCCCTGCGGGGAAGACAAGAATTCCGCGGTGCATGGCCTGGTGCACCGTTATCCGGACCGTGTGCTTTTTTTAGTGAATGAAATGTGCGCGATGTACTGCCGGTACTGCACACGCTCACGCATGGTGGGGGACGGCAACCACACGCTCAATACTTCCACCTATGACGCGGCGCTGAATTATATCCGCGGGCATAAAGAGATCCGTGATGTGCTGATTTCCGGGGGAGACCCCTTGACCCTGGGTGACCGCATGCTGGAATATTTGATTTCCTCAGTTAAAGCCATACCTCATGTGGAATTTGTGCGCATCGGGACGCGTATTCCCGTGACCCTGCCGCAACGCATCACGCCGGAATTGATCGCCATGTTTAAAAAGTATTCCCCTCTTTGGATGAGTGTCCATTTTAACCATGCCAAGGAAGTGACCCCGCGCGTCAAACATGCCTGTAATATGATTGCTGATGCCGGCATTCCCATGGGCAGCCAGACGGTGCTTTTGCGAGGTGTCAACGACTCACCGCAAGTGATGAAAAAACTTTTCCATGAGCTTTTAAAGATCCGTGTCAGGCCCTATTACATTTACCAGTGTGATCCGATTGTTGGCTCAAGGCATTTTCGCACTACCATTGAAACAGGTATTAATATCATCCAGAACTTGCGCGGGCACACCACCGGCTACGCAGTGCCGACCTATGTCATTGACGGCCCCGGAGGCGGCGGAAAAATCCCCGTCAATCCGGATTATATGGTCTCCAAAGAAAACGGCCGGTACACCCTGCGCAATTTCGCGGGAGAATTATATACCTACGTTGATCCCACTTATTAATGGTGTGCCTGCTGCCGAATTGTTTGACAATAACCAAACATGTACTATAATACAACCCTTCAAACCAATACCACCATTTAAGGAGAAGTGATCCGTAATGTTAGAAGTCAAGGTCAATGACAAGAACAGTTTTGAAAAAGCGATGCGTTTATTCAAGAAGCAGTGCCAAAAAGACGGTTTTTTAGTCGAGCTTAAAGAGCGCCGTTTTTATTGTAAACCTTCCGAACGCAAACGTAAAAAAGGCAAGAGATAAATCTTTTCAAAATAATCACAGAATTGTGCCGTTTCCTTAATACGCATATTTAGGAAAACGGCCTTCTTTGTTTTGTATGATTAAAGTCAAACGCGCGTTAATTTCTGTTTCCGACAAGACCGGTTTGGTGGAATTTGCCAAAGGCCTGCAGAAGCTGGGTGTGGAAATCATATCCACCGGCGGCACTGCGGTGCTTTTGCGTTCTGCTAATCTCAGTGTCCAGGAGGTTTCCGAGTATACTGGTTTTCCTGAAATGCTGGATGGTCGTGTCAAGACCCTGCATCCTAAGATCCACGGCGGCCTTTTGAGCTTGCGTGATGATCCTGGGCACATGAAACAGATCGCTGCCCATGGCATAGGCCTTATCGACATGGTGGTGGTCAATCTTTACCCTTTCGAGAAGGCGATCCAGAAAAAGAACATATCCCTGGAAGATGCCATTGAGAACATTGATATCGGCGGTCCTTCCATGCTGCGTTCCGCGGCCAAGAATTATAAAAGTGTGGCGGTCATCTGCAATGTTGACCGTTATGACGAAGTGCTCAATGAACTCAATAATAACAGCGGCATTTTATCAGACAAGGTCCTGGCCAATCTGGCCATCGAAGTCTTTGAGCGCACTTCCACCTATGATACGGCCATTTACGGATTTTTGAACAACCGCTTCAAGACGGACAATTCTTTTTCTTCGTTCCCTAAAGAATTTTCTATTTCTTTCAACAAATTGCAGGACCTGCGGTATGGTGAAAACCCCCATCAGGCCGCAGCTTTTTATAAGGACAGCGCCCTGCGCCATGGTTTGGCAGGGCTCCAACAGTTGCAGGGCAAGGAACTTTCTTTTAATAATATCCTTGATTTGAACGCTGCGCTTGACATTGTCCGTGAGTTTGACGCACCAGCTGCCGTTATCATCAAACACAATAATCCATGCGGTGCCGCACAAGATAAAAGTATTGATAAGGCCTATCTCAAGGCCTATAAATGCGACTCGCTTTCCGCCTTCGGCGGCATCATCGGTTTTAACCGCCCTGTTGACGCAAAGACCGCTGCTGCTGTCATCAAAAGCGGTTTTATGGAATGTATCATCGCCCCGGAGTTTACCGAAGAGGCCAAGGCCCTTTTTGCAGCGAAAAAGAACCTGCGTTTGGTTGTACTGGATATATACGCTGTCAACCAAGAGCGGTATGATTTCAAGAAAGTCTCCGGAGGGCTTTTACTGCAGGACAAAGATAACCGTGCCCTTAAGCCTGAAGAATTAAAAATTGTCAGCAAGGCCAAACCCACCAAATCACAGATGGACGCCATGGTCTTTGGCTGGAAATTGATCAAGCATGTCAAAAGCAATGCCATAGCCCTGGTCAAAGGCACACAGACCATAGGTATCGGCTGCGGACAGACCAGCCGGGTGGATTCAGCGATCCATGCCATCCGCCGGGCGGGTGCTTCTGCCCGGGGAAGTGTTTTAATATCCGATGCGTTTTTGCCAAAGCCCGACACCGTCACGATTGCCGCAAAAGCCGGTATCAAGGCCATTATCCAGACCGGCGGTTCCATCATGGATGAAGCTGTGATTAAAGAAGCCGACAAGAAAAAGTTGGCCATGGTCATGACAGGTATCAGGCACTTTAAACATTAAGTATTGTCATTCCCGCGAAAGGTCCTCAAGCCGGACATTCGCAGTTACTCCAGGAATCCATAATAGAACCATGTCCTAAAATGGATCCCCGATAAAAACATTCGGGGATGACGAAGTCATATGGATCACTCAGAAGTAAATCCTTATTTAGATTCCTTCGTCAATTTTGAATCCCAGCTCCATAAAATGCGTCCCCAAGATTTTGACCTTGACCGCATTCGAAAGTTTTTGGATTTAGCGGGTAATCCAGCGGCTGATTTAAAAATCATCCATGTGGCGGGCACCAAAGGCAAAGGTTCAACCTGTGCATTGATGGCCCATATTTTGCAGGAGGCCGGCTTTAATGTGGGATTGTATACCTCACCTCATTTGCATAGGGTCAATGAGCGGGTCCGTATTTTAAATTCAGAAAACCTCCAGTCCCAAGACCCTTTTAGCGGTGCCATCAGCGACGATGATTTTGCTTCTATACTGACATATTTGCGCCCTTTTGCCGACGCCGTCCAAAATGAAGGGAACATTCTTACCTATTTCGAGGTCCTGACCGTGGCTGCCCTGTGTCACTTTTCGAAGGTAAAGGTGGATGTGGTCATTTTAGAGACCGGTTTGGGCGGACGCCTGGACGCGACCAACGCGGTAGATTCTTCCATTGCTGTCATTACTCCTGTGAGCTTGGATCACATCCGCATTTTAGGCCCTGCTTTAAGCCAAATAGCGCAAGAGAAAGCGGGCATTATTAAAAATTCTCACCAGAAGGTCGTGGTTGCTCCTCAAGAGAAAGAAGTC
>CAYZLU010000195.1:0-4923 GCA_964479285.1 uncultured Planctomycetales bacterium
GATTTAATATCTATTCCTTTACGTTTTAATTTTCCTAGATAAATAGAATCCTTACGCAACATTTGAGCAATGGATGTTGCTGTCACGACCGCCACCATAATAGGTAAAATCATGCTGTAACTGCCGGTTAACTCAAAGACAATCAAAATTGCGGTAATTGGTGCCCTGGCAGCGGCTGCAAAAACGCTCGCCATGCCAACGAGGGCATAAGCTCCACTGGGAGCTATCGGAAAACCATAATGCATAGATGCCAGTTGGCCAAAAGCACCTCCCAAAACTGCCCCAATGAATAATAAAGGAGCAAAAACACCTCCTGAACTGCCCCCTCCTAATGAAATTGAAGTGGCGATGATTTTGATAAGAATTAAAGAAAGTAAAACTTGAAGAGGTATGTTCCCATGTAAAGCATCTTGGATTCCCGTAAGTCCTGAACCAAAAATCTGTGGAAAAATAAACCCAAGACAGCCAACCAACAATCCTGCGCATGCTGGCTTTAACCATGACGGGATCTGCCAATTCTCAAATTTTGTTTCTGACCACTCCAGGGTTACCATAAAAGATACTGCTGCCAGCGCGGATAAAATGCCTAACCCGAAATATAAGAATATTTCAGAAGGATCATGAAGATGAAATGTAGGTACAAGGAATGAAGGATGGTCCCCCAAGAATATCCGGCTAATAATACTTGAAGATACAGCAGCAACGACAACGGTACTCAAAGCATTCGCGCCAAAATCTCGTAAGATGACTTCAGATGCAAACATTACACCAGCAATGGGAGTATTAAAAACCCCAGCAATGCCAGCAGCAGCTCCACATGCCACTAAATTCCTAATCCGTGATTCAGGTAACTTCATTAACTGACCGATAGAAGAACCAAAAGCTGCTCCAACCTGTACAATTGGACCTTCCCGGCCAACCGAGAATCCACTGCCGATTGAAAGAATCGATGCCAAAACCTTGACTAAACCAACCATAGGCCTAATCTTAGAGCCACGCAAAGCAATCGCTTTTAATACTTCCGGAATTCCATGCCCTTTTGCTTCCGGTGCTAAAAATGCTACCAACGGACCGACAATTAAGCCCCCTAAAACAGGGATAAGAATAACTCGCCATGTGTTTTTAATTATTGGATTAAAGCAGAATGCAGTCATCCAGAGAATGGATTTGACAAAGACAACGACCAAAAACCCGGTCCCTACGCCAACTACAATAGCCATTAACATCGGTCTTACAAAATGTACACCAGAGTCAAAATCAAACGCACGACGTATTGAAAATTCTTTTCGATTTAAACCGACCATTAAACAATCCTTTAAAATTAGAACCCGCACCAATCTTCTTGGAGGAGAAGTCATAAAGCCCAAGGAAGGAGTACCTTGAGTTTAATTAAGGTGCGGGGCTTAAATATTTATTTAACCGCAAGCCAACTTTTATAAATATCTAACATCTGTTTAAAATGGGCTTTTCTCAAAGAAAGCTTATACCCGCTAAGACACCATAAAGTCACCATTGATTGTATGGTTCCAAAAAATATAATGCTCGCAGAATTAGGGTCTATGTCCTTTCTAAAAACACCGGATTCCATACCTTGAACCACTATCCCTTTGATTGTCTTTAGATATTGATTCAAAACTCCAAACATTTTTCTCTTCAGATGTTTGTCTTTAAGACCTGACACCTGATTAATGACCGTAAATGAAGTCCCTTTCATTTGTTCGGAATAAGAAAGGTGTGACAAAAAAATACTCTCTAACTTCTCTAAAGGATCTGTGGTTTTATTCGCGGCCTCTCGAATGGCAGACAGCAATGTCTGTTCGATATCATCGATTAAAAGGCTTATAATTTCATTCTTACTCTTAAAATGCCTGTAGAGTGCACCGTTAGTTATTTTAAGTTCTTGAGCTATCTCTCGAACAGTCAACTTTTCAATTCCTTTAAAAAATATGACCGCTCGGGCAGCAATAATTATTTCTCTTTGACGACCCGTTCCATTGGAAACCAATTTATTTCCCCGCATTAAAATTTAATGGTATAGTAAGCATTTGCTTACTTTTATAATACAGTTAGAATCAGTATTGTCAAATATTTACAAACGACTTAACCCTAAATTAAAGTATGATCGCAGAACATATTAGAAGGTTTATACTGACCAGTATTAATTCAGTCCCGCATTGGGAAGCTGTATTACTATTACGTTACGACCAAGAGATGGTCTGGGATGCCGAAACAATAGCCCAGACACTCTATATTAGCGAAAAGAAGGCCAATACAATACTTGATGATCTGTGCGCCAGCCATTTTATAGTAAAGAAAAATACTCACTTCTATCACTATAAACCAAGTTCTTTGGAACTTAAGAATACCATTGACCAACTTGCTGATATTTACGCTAAAAATCTTATTGAGGTAACCAATCTCATTCATTCTAAAACCGATAAACAAGCCCAACAATTTGGAGATGCCTTTAAATGGCCGGAATAGTATACGGGCTATGCGCCCTAACTGCATTTGGATGCGCTTGGATGTTGTTACGTAGCTATTTTCGCATAAAATCCCGTTTGCTATTATGGAGCAGTCTTTGTTTTATTGGTCTGGCATTAAATAATCTTTTACTTGTGGTGGATTACCTATTGCCATCCATCGACTTATCGACAGTTAGGCTAATACCGGCCATTATTGGGATGGCTCTACTTTTATACGGTCTTATTTTGGAAGATGATGGGAGAACACATGAATGACATGTTGCTCGGAGCAATTGCCATGGCCTCTTGGGTGGCAGGGTTATTCTTTCTTCGTTTTTGGAGAAATTCAGGAGATCGGTTCTTTCTATTTTTCGCCATCGCCTTTTGGATTGAAGCAGTAAGCCGGTGCTGCATGGCTTTTATGCATCCGTTACTGGAGAGTTTTCCGATTTTTTATTTAATGAGGTTACTTGCATTCGGATTGATTTTTTTTGCTATCGTGGATAAGAATAAGCTAAATAAAAAGAAAATGTGACATGTTTCTATCTTTTAGAATTGGATAACCTCATATGTACAGTTTTATTAATTTTTATAGGATCTTCCTTTGTTTTGGAATGTCCTATCGAATTGGCGCAATAAATAAAACCAAAACCAAGAATTACAGCCACCAGAACATAAGCAATCAAAATTACCTTCATACACCTCTTCTATTAAAATAAAAAAACCGCTACCCGAATTTTTCAATTAGATAGCGGCATTAAATTCCACATAAAAAACAAAAGCCGCTATCTGAATGAAAAAATTCAGATGGCGGCCCGACCATCACATTCAAAATCCCTCCAGAGAAATTACTTTCCCTGAACCCAAATCAATATTATCATCAAATATTGGGCTGTCAATTAATTATTAGAAAATTTTAATCATTAAAAAATACCAGTAACGCCATTAAAAAACTTGCTTTTAAAATCAAACACGGTTAATTTAAAACCATGAATGAACTGCCCATTGGCCCTATTGTTGCCTTGTTGCTTATTGCTTGTTTAGTTGGATTAGGCATGAGATGGATTAAGCAGCCTTACACCATTGCACTGGTCTTGGTTGGCCTCGTCATCGCTTTAACCAAACTCACTCCGCAAATTTCATTAACACATGATGTGGCTTTCTTTATTATTCTCCCACCCATTTTGTTTTATGGCGGAATGCAACTTAATTTAAAACATTTAATACAAGACTGGAAACCCATTGTTCTTCTAGCAATTCCAGGTGTTGTCATTTCAGCATTGCTTGTGGGCTATCCATTATCTTACTTCTGGCATATTCCATTAAATTATGCACTCTTGTTTGGTGCACTGATTTCTCCAACAGATCCCGTTTCCGTATTGGCAATTATGAAAAAAATAAAAGCACCGGAACGTCTACGAACGATTTTGGAAGCAGAGAGTTTATTTAACGATGGCACTGGTGTTGTCTTGTTTATGGTCATTTTAACTATGATTCAAAACAAAGAACCGCTCAATCTTGGACACGCACTTTTTCAATTCATATTAGTCACTGGCGGTGGAGCTTTAGTAGGCGGGTTATGTGGGTTTTTAATACATCAACTACTCAAAACAATAAAGGACCATCTACTAGAGGTAACTTTGACTGTTGTCTTGGCCTTCGGCGCCCCCCTTCTTGCAGAATCTCTGCACTTTTCTGGTATTATTGCAGTCGTTGTAGCTGGTCTAATGATGGGAAAAGGCCGTTTATCTTGCATGACATCAAAAAGCAGGGAAACCGTTGAAACTTTCTGGGAAGTCATAGACTTCATCATGAACTCACTAATATTCTTATTGATTGGTATTCAATTGCAGGTTATTAATATTAATGATTTACTTGGGTTTAAAGGGCTGATTTTAATAGGTGTGCTGGCTGTTTTAATTTCACGGATTTTGATTGTCTATCCGACGATTTACGGTTTCAATCAAATTTTAAAACCTTCTATTCCTTTAATATGGAATCACGTTATATTTTGGGGCGGTCTTCGTGGGACTATACCGATTATCCTAATGTTGCAGTTACCTGAATTTCAGTACCGTTCTCTATTTTTATGCGCAACATTCGGTATTGTATTATTCAGCATCATCATCCAGGGACTGACCATCGAACCGCTTTTGAAAAAGCTTAAACTCCAAGACCCCCACCTTAAATAGTGGCCCTGTTCTTTATTTAATTACTTTAAAAACTCGAATAAGATAATAAAGAAAAGGTAGAAAAAGTACCGCACCAATAATAAGTGACCAGGCCAAAACATTGATTGTTGCGGTTGGCGCTGCTGATGTTAACAATGAAAGCCTATTCCCATCAGTATAAAATAACACATTAGGAAAAATCATGACAAACCCGGCAAATATTACAAAACCAATCTGAGAGCCCGCAATAAGACGTATTGTCCAATCCGTAAATTTACCTCGTATAA